>NZ_QTMJ01000033.1:0-39027 GCF_003635485.1 Parabacteroides sp. AF19-14
ACCGCTTTTTAACACGATAAGCGTCGCTTTTTAACGAATATATACGTATCAACCTACACATATGGCTGTATCAACTCACATATATAGCAGTGTCAACCCACACATATAGTCGCGTCAAGCTACACATATAGTGGCGTAAGCCTACACATATATAGGCATCGGCCCTCAGATGCGGTAGCGTTGGGCATTATTACCGCCTTACGACCGTAAAACATGAACTAGGGTGAATTATTTCGGCTGGAACGAAAGGCCGTTTTTTAGCAAACAGCTATCAAACAGGGAATTGCTGTTTTTTTCTCTCGAATTTGGAAGCGAGACGCACTTGGGTACGGAATAATCGATTCTCCGGGACTTCAGATTACAAGTTGTCAAAAAGACAAATGGGCCACTTGTATCTATAGTTCCTCTGCCATTTCCCGATAACCATCGGGGGAGAGACGGTTAATGTATATTAAGACTGTCACTCATCTTTTCATCAAGATGGATGAAAATCTCGGTGGATGTGCTTTCTATGTTGACGATATTAAAATACGTAAGAACTGCACTTGGTAGTACTTTCTGAGCTAATGTATAAAGTTTATTCGTTTCCATAGAGCAAAGGTAGAGATTTTAAATAGATGAAAATAATTATCCCCACCAATTATCGACTGATCCTATAAAAACTCTATTTCTCCAATAATTATACATTTGGCTTATAATTAATCGAATTTAACAACATGACTTTTCGGAAGAAAAGCTTGCTTACGGAATTTCTTTTTGAAATTCTCGCCTGTTTTTGTATGTCCTAGGTGATAAAAATGGAAGGTGTGGCAAATATCGATAATATCAATTTGCTACACCTTCCATTTTATATCAATTACGAAAACTATTCTTCTTTTTACCGGCTCATCAAGAAAGATTTGAATCCCTCGAAATCTTTTGCCAGCTCGATGCTTTGCTTGGTTCCTTCCATGAAGGCTTTCAGTTTCGCCGGGATCTCGATATCTGCCTCCAATATCTTATCGACCGTTCCTTTGAATTTGGCGGGATGGGCGGTCTCGAGGAATAGACCCGTCTCGGTCTCGCTTAGGTCGCTGTCTAGTAATCCTTGGTAGCCACAGGCTCCGTGCGGGTCGAGGATATATCCCGTCTCTTTATAGACGGCTCGCATCGTAGAGGCGATTTCCTCGTCCGTATAGCGATGTCCGGAGATCAGTGCGCATATTTCTTTATGAGGATCATTGAATGCGCCGAATAGGTCGATGATACGGGCGAAATTACTCGGATCGCCTACATCCATGGCGTTCGCTAGGGTGGCGACTGATGGGCGGGGTGTATAAGTTCCTGTATTCAGGTATTCCAAGAATACGTCGTTACGGTTGTTTGCCGCTACGAAACGTTTGATAGGGAGCCCCATCCAATAGGCGAACAATCCGGCGGTGATGTTTCCGAAATTACCGCTCGGCACGCAAACGACCAGCTCGTCCGCTTTTCCCTGCTTGTCCAGCTGAGCGTAAGCGTTGAAATAGTAGAACGATTGGGGCAAGAAACGGGCTACGTTGATGGAGTTCGCCGAGGTCAGTTTCATATGACGGTTTAATTCCTCGTCCATAAAGGCGGATTTAACCAGCGCTTGGCAATCGTCGAACGTGCCGTCTATCTCCAATGCCGTGATGTTCTGTCCTAATGTCGTGAACTGGCATTCCTGTATCGGGCTGACCTTTCCCTTGGGATAAAGCACATACACGTGAATGCCCGGAACGCCTAGGAATCCGTTGGCGACGGCGCTTCCCGTATCGCCGGAAGTAGCTACCAATACGTTTACTTGTTTCAATCCCTCTTTCTTTATGAAATAACCGAGTAGACGAGCCATGAAGCGCCCTCCTACATCCTTAAAGGCCAATGTAGGCCCGTGAAATAACTCTAAGCTATAGATATTATCCTTTACGGGTACCACCGGGGTCTCGAAGGAGAGCGTATCTTTTACGATACCGTCCAATACCTTCGGCTCGATGTCTTCCCCGAAGAACATCTGAGCTACCGTGCAGGCGATCTCGTGGAAGGACTGGTTCTTCATGTTGGCTATCACCTCCTCGTCCAAGGAGTCGATATACTCGGGCATATATAATCCCTTATCGCCGGCCAGACCTTTTACGACGGCCTCTTCTAGGCTGGCTACAGGGGCTTGTTTGTTTGTGCTGTAATATTTCATGCTCTAATCGTTTAGAAATTCTTTTATAAATTGATCTTTTTCCAGTATGCCATATTTGCCGTTTGATACGGAGAACTCATCAAATGTGGTAACGGAGTCGGGTTGCTCGCCCGGCTTGTAAATCAGGAATGGAACCGGGGTATTCGTATGCGTACGTATGGAGCAAGGAGTGGGGTGGTCCGGAAGGATAGCGATTGCTACCGGCTCGTCCCATTTTTGCGTTTCCTCGTAGATGATACGTACGGCACGGTTGTCCAGATACTCTATCGTCTTGATCTTTAGGTCTACGTCTCCTTCATGCCCGGCCTCGTCGCTTGCCTCGATATGCAGGTAGACGAAGTCGTTTGTCTTGAGGGCCTCAAGGGCGGCGTGCGCTTTTCCCTCGTAGTTCGTGTCGTATAATCCGGTAGCTCCCTCTACGTGAAGCACCTCGAGGCCGGCGTAAACGCCGATTCCCCGGATGAGATCGACGGCGGAGATCACGGAACCTTTCCCGAAGCCGTACATCTCCCGCATCGTTCGCATGGCCGGACGGTAGCCCGGAGACCAAGGCCAGATACTGTTCGCCGGATCTTTCCCCGCTGCCATACGTTTGAGGTTCACCGGGTGATCCTTTAAGATCTCTTGGGACTTGAGGATTAATTCGTTTAATAAATCGGCGGTCTCTCGTGCTTCCGGAACTTCCGGTTTTATCATTAAAGGCCGGAAAGGATGGAGGGGTACGTCGTGTGGTGGCGTGCAATCCAGACGCTTATCGCCTCCTTTGATTACCAATAGGTGGCGGTAGGAGACACCCGTATAGAACTTGACACGGTCGGAGCCTAATCGCTCGTTCAGGCATTGGATCAACTCGTCCGCTTCCTCCGTGGAGATATGGCCGGAAGAGTGATTCTTCAAGATGTCGCCTTCTACGCAGATTAAGTTACAACGCATCGCCATCTCGCCGGGTTGCAGGGCGACGCCTATACTGGCGGCTTCCAATACACCCCGTCCCTCGTATACGGAGGGCAGGTCATAGCCTAATACCGCCATGTTCGCGACCTCGCTACCGGGATGGAAACCATCCGCTACGGTTTTCATCTGCCCGGTTACTCCCAGTTCCGCCAATTTATCCATATAAGGAGTCTTGGCGTATTGCATCGGGGTCTTGCCTCCCAGAGCCTCTATCGGCTCGTCGGCCATTCCATCGCCTAAAATGATAATGTGCTTCATACCTATCGAATATTAGCAATGGATATGATGTCGGCGAATACGCCAGCGGCTGTCACGTCGGCTCCGGCACCATATCCCTTGATGATCATTGGATATTCATGATATCTCTCGGTGGAGATCATGATAATATTGTTGCTGCCCTCCAGTTCATAGAACGGATGGTGGCTGTCTACGGCTTGTAGGCCTACCTCGCAAGCGCCGTTCTCCATCTTCGCCACGAAACGGAAGCGTTTGCCTTCCGCTTCCAGTAGCTGGCGTTTCTCCTCGAAACCGGCATCTGTATCCTTGATATTCTTCCAGAAGTCCTCAAGGGAACCCTCGAAGTACTTTTCCGGGATGAACAGGTTCCGTTTTACGTCGGCTTGCTCCACCGGATAACCGGCCTCACGGGCCAAGATAACCAGCTTACGGATTACGTCTTTGCCGCTAAGGTCGATACGTGGGTCCGGCTCGGCGTATCCGGCTTCCTTTGCCATATGGATCGCCTCGCTGAAAGGAATATCGGCGCTGATCGTATTAAAGATATAATTCAGCGTACCGGAAAGTACGGCCTCCAGTTTCAATATATGGTCGCCGCTATTGATCAAGTCGTTCATCGTATTGATGATCGGGAGGCCGGCGCCTACGTTCGTCTCGAACAAGAACTTGATGTCTCGGTGGCGGGCGGTCTCCTTGAGCTTGGTATAATTATCGTAGGAGGAGGAGGCCGCTTCTTTATTAGCCGCCACGACGGATACGTTATTGTTCATCAACGTCTCGTAAAGAGCCGCCACGTCCGGGCTTGCCGTGCAATCCACGAATACGGAGTTGAAGATATTCATCTTTACGATCTCTTCGCACAGATGCTCCGGGTTGCTCTCTTCCCCGTTCTCCTTCAGCTCCTCCAGATAATTGTCGAGGTTGATCCCTTCCCGGCATAAAAGGGCTTTCTTGGAGTTTGAGATACCTACAACATTCAGCTTCAAACCGTTTTGCCGCATCAGTTTCGGTTGCTGGATGCGTATCTGTTCCAATAAATTGCCGCCTACGGTTCCTACACCGGCGATGAAAAGGTTCAATACCTTATATTCGGATAGGAAAAAAGAGTCATGAATGGAGTTCAACGCCTTGCGAAGGTATTTATGCTTGATAACGAAAGAGATATTCGTCTCGGAAGCGCCTTGGGCGCAAGCGATCACGCTGATGCCCGCACGTCCCAGCGTACCGAACAGCTTCCCGGCGATACCCGGGGTACGTTTCATGTTCTCGCCTACAATAGCGACGGTAGCCAGATCCTTCTCCGCTACGGTATCGTTCATATCACCCTGCGCACGTTCCAAGGCGAACTCGTCGTTCAATACTTGTACGGCCAAATCAGCGTCGGCGTTACGTACGGCGAAAGTCGTATTATTCTCGGAGCTGGCCTGCGATACCATAAATACGCTGATGCCATTCTTGGCGAGCGTCTTAAAGATCCGGTAGTTCACGCCGATCACGCCCACCATACCTAAACCTTGTACCGTGATCAAACAGGTATCGTTGATGGAGGAGATACCCTTGATGATGGCCTTGCCTTCCTCTTTCACCCGCTCTTTCGAGATATAGGTTCCGGGAGCGGTCGGGTTGAAGGTATTCAAGATACGGATCGGGATATTCTTATGATAAACCGGATAGATCGTCGGCGGATAGATTACTTTCGCCCCGAAGTTACACAACTCCATCGCCTCCGTGAAAGTAAGCCGGTCGATTACGTAGGCGGAGCTGATCACACGGGGATCGGCGGTCATGAAACCATCCACGTCCGTCCAGATCTCCAAGGTGTTAGCATCTAAGGCGGTCGCCAAGATGGAGGCGGTATAATCCGATCCCCCTCGTCCGAGGTTCGTAACCTCTCCGGTTTCCGTGCTGGAAGATATGAATCCGGGCACCAAGGAAACCTTGGGCAGCGGCGAGAAGGTCTCTTTTATGAGCTTGTTGGTCAAGTCGAAATCCACGATATGCTTGTTGAATTGCTTGACTGTCTTGATATATTTGCGTGAGTCGAACAACTTAGCGTCCTTGATCACGTTCGAGACGATCAAGGAAGATAGGCGCTCGCCATAACTTACGATCGTATCGGATGTCTTGGCGGATAAATCGTTAATCAAATAAACACCTTTGAAAATATTGCTCAATTCATCCAGTAAAGCCATCACTTTCTTCTGGACATCTATGCGTACCTCCTTGTCCTCTATCACTCCCTCGATCACGTCCAGATGGCGGGCGATGATCTCCGATAATTCTTTCTCGTAGGCAAGGTCGCCTTTAGAAGCCATGGTAGAAGTGGCCAGTAATTTATCGGTGATGCCCCCTAAGGCGGAGACAACCACGATTACGGGCTCTTCGATAGCCTCTACTATTTTCTTTACACTTAAGATACTATTCACGGAACCTACGGATGTTCCGCCGAATTTTAATACTTTCATCGATATGTATTTTTAATGGTTCATCGAGGATTGACAATCAAGAAAAGGCTTTTTCATGATTAGCAACCGACAATAACCGATTGATTAAACTTATTTATGTAAAAGGAGAAATAAAAAAGGATGCAATACGAGATTGCGACATAGCGTGACGTGGTCTACGCGAATGCTTATTAATAGATTCTAACCCCCCAAGGGGTCATCAATGCCCATGTATAATATGAGGACTCTACACTCATCATTGATTTTGTATGCTACTTATTCTTTTATATTATGGGGGCAATATTACGCATTATTTTTCATATTGCAAGCGTTTTTGCTAAAAGATTGACTATTTTGTTGTTCAAGGTCCGCCCGGCTCTTGCTTTGGGTCACTAAATAGACGCCGGAGAAAACAAGTGCGGCCGATACTAGTTTCGTTACGCTAAAACTATCCTGACCGATGAATACGGCGATAAAGGAAGCTACGATCGGTTGGATATAATTGTACATGCTGACGGTAGTCGGGCGGATTCGCTTTAAGGCCAGCGGTATTAATAAATAGGGTATGAACGTGGCCCCGAATAATACGAAGAAAATGGCTCCCAGCTCTTGGCCGTCGAAGACCTCTTTATGGAAAGCCGGGGTATTCCAGATGGACTCGATAGCGAAAGGCAGGGTAATCAGCGTGGAGAACAGGAACATCCATTTCATCATCGTGACGGATGAGTACTTGAGTGTTAGTGGCTTGGATACTACCAAATAGATCGAGTACATGAATCCGCTAACCGTAATCAAGAGGTTTCCCCCTAGACTGCTCGCTTGATTGGAACCTTGCGTGGATTGTAGTATTAAGGAGATCGCCCCGCATATACCAAGCAGTACCCCGAACGTTTTCATCCGTGTGATAGGTTCCTTTAGGATCAGGGCCGCCAAGATCATGACAAAGATGGGGACGGCGGTCGCTATGATGGAAGCGTCTACTGGCGACGTGGTATTCAATCCCCAGATAAACAGCCCTTGGTTTAAGCCTACTCCGCAAAGGGCGCAAAGGCATAGAAGTCCCAAGTCCTTCAACGGCACTTTCTCATAGGGAACGAATAGGGAGGTGATCCAGAACATCACGCAAGCGAAGCTCATCCGCATACTGGTTAACGCCTCGGGTTGCACATGCTCGGGGAGTAGATATTTGGATACGGGCATATTAATGGCGAACAGGATGTTGGCCGCTAAAATAAGGAGATGCCCTTTTAGCTTTTCTTGATTCATCATGAGTACGATCCTAGATTGGTATAATATAATGTATATAGGCTTATGTTTTGGTGAGCAAAGGTCTTACTTTTTTTTGTAAATAAGAAATGATCCGTTAGTAAAGTGTTTTACATACGGATCATTGTCTGTTTAGTCAAGGATGCATCCCGTTTTTATTACGATGAAACGGCCGCTCCTCCCATGATATCCAGCAATTCGTTGGTGATGGCTTGCTGGCGGGTTTTATTATATTGCAAAGTTAATTGTTGGATTAAATCGTTCGCGTTGTCGTTGGCGGTCTGCATAGCCATCATACGGGCGGCGTGCTCGGCGGTCGAGGTGTCGAGTAGGATCGTATAGATGGTTAGGTTCAGCAATTTCGGGAAAAGCCGGTTACGCAACTCTTCCGCCGAGGGCTCAAGGATGTAGTCGGTGGCCGTTTCCGCCGCTTCCGTATCCGAGAGGGAAAGGGGAAGATACGTCTTGTGGGTTACGACTTGTGTCGCCATGTTCTTGAAATGGTGATACAGTAATTCCACCCGGTCCGCTTTACCCGTGACGAACAGCTCCATGAGACGGTTCGCCAAGGATACGGCGCTTTCATAAGACGGCTTTTCGCCGATCGTGACGAAATCAGTGTCGAAGCTATACCCCGCTTTATGAAGCTCATCCGCTATTTTCTTGCCGATAGGGTAGAGGCCTACCTCTATTTGCTGGTTCTTATAAGTCTGGATCGTGGCGGATAACTCTTTCCATATATTGGCATTGAATGTCCCGCATAAACCCGTGCTCGAGGCGAATACGGCGATAGCCACCTTGCTCACCTTACGCTGTTCGGTGTAAGGTGAGTCTAGGTCGCATTCCGCCGAAAGAAGACCGTTTAAGATAGCGGATAGTTTATTAGCATATGTAAGTGTATGCTCGGTTTGCGTCTGGGCATGATGAAGCTTGGCCGACGATACCATTTTCATGGCGGCGGTGATCTTCTGCGTGCTCCGTATAGAGGCGATCCTGACTTTTATTTCTTTCAATGAACCCATAGCTCCTTCGCTGTTTTTTCCAATATGCCTCGTATCTCATCATTGATAACGCCGGTCTTTAAGACATCCAGTACGTCCCGTTGATGAGAGGTCCGTAATTCTTGCAAGAACCTTGCCTCGAACTCATGCACCTTGTCCAATGGAACCTCTTTCAGTAGACCTTGCGTTCCGCAATAAAGGATCGAGATTTGCTCTTCCACCGGCATCGGGCTATATTGAGGCTGTATCAGTAACTGGGTATTCTTCTGCCCCTTATCGATCGTGAAAGCGGTGACGGCATCCATCTCGCCCCCGAACTTGGAAAATGATTCCAATTCACGGAACTGAGCCTGATCGATTTTCAAGGTACCCGCTACCTTTTTCATCGCCTTTAATTGTGCGTTACCGCCTACACGGGAAACGGAGATTCCGACATTGATAGCCGGGCGGTTCCCTTGGTTGAATAAATCGGTCTCAAGGAATATCTGTCCGTCGGTGATAGAGATCACGTTGGTCGGGATATAAGCCGATACGTCTCCCGCCTGAGTCTCGATGATCGGTAAAGCGGTCAAGGAGCCACCGCCTTTCACCTTGTCTCTCATGCTTTCGGGGAGATCGTTCATCTCACGGGCTACCTCCGGCTGGTTGATGATCTTGGCGGCACGTTCCAATAGGCGGGAGTGCAGGTAAAAGATATCACCCGGGTACGCCTCACGCCCGGAAGGGCGGCGAAGGATTAAGGAAACCTCACGGTAGGCGACCGCTTGCTTGGACAGATCGTCGTAGACCACCAAGGCGTGTCGTCCGCTATCCCGGAAGTACTCTCCGATGGCCGCTCCGGCGAACGGGGCGAAATATTGCATGGCTGCCGGGTCGGAGGCGGTCGCGCTTACGACAATCGTATAGTCCATGGCGCCTTTCTCTTGCAAGGTGTTCACCAAGGCCGCTACCGTGGAACCCTTTTGCCCGATCGCCACGTAAATACAGTAAACCGGGTTCCCTGCCTCGTAGTTGCTACGTTGGTTGATGATGGTATCGATAGCGATCGAGGTCTTTCCCGTCTGCCGGTCGCCGATGATCAACTCACGTTGCCCCCTTCCGATAGGGATCATAGCGTCTACGGCCTTGATACCGGTTTGCAAAGGCTCGTTTACCGGCTGACGGAAGATCACGCCCGGAGCCTTGCGCTCAAGCGGCATCTCGCAAGTCTCGCCAAGGATCTCGCCTTTCCCGTCGATCGGGTTTCCCAACGGGTCGATCACACGCCCGATCATCCCCTCGCTGACATCGATAGAGGCGATGCGGCCCGTGCGTTTTACGGTGTCGCCCTCCTTGATTCGGTCGGTCGGACCTAAAAGGACGGCGCCTACATTATCTTCCTCCAAGTTCATCACGATCGCTTCCATCCCGTTATCGAATTGAAGCAACTCGTTCGCCTCCGCATTATCCAGCCCGTAGATGCGGGCCACGCCGTCACTCACCTGCAATACGGTCCCGACCTCCTCCAGCTTGATGCTGGTATGGATTCCTTCCAATTGCTGGCGCAGGATGGAGGAGACTTCACTCACTTTTATCTGTTCTGTCATACTTCTTCTTTTTTATCTGTTTTCGAGTAGCCCGGTACGGATATCCCGTAGTTGCGTCGCATAGCTAGCGTCTATCCGGTAATTGCCGATGCGTAGGCGGAAGCCCCCGATTAGTTCCGGTTCCACATGGCCGGAGAACTCGATCGTGCATCCCGTCTCTTTCCGCAGCTTGTCTTGCAGGTGAGACTTGACCGCATCGTCTACCGTTACGGCCGTGTCGAATCGTACCCGGGTAATCTTCTTCTCTTTCCGGTACAAATGGATATAAATGTATGCGATGAAGGGCAGTAACGTCTCCCGTTTATGGGCTAATACCAGATTGATAAAACGTGTATATAGCTCGCATACCTCGATACCTCCCGCCGCCGTAAGCAATTTCACTTTCTCCGGTACGGAAACGATCGGGTTGCTCAAGGCACCCCTAAGCTCCGGCTCCATCGAGAAGCTGTCCGCCAACATCTTCATATCATCATATACCCGGCTTTCCTGTCCCTTGTCTTTCGCTAGGGAGAAAAGCGCCTTGGCATACCGGGAAGAAATAGTTCCTATATCCATACCTTACGATTTACTAAACGATACCTCATCCAGCAGCCGGTCGATCATCTGTTGTTGTTCCTTATCCCGGCCGATTTTCTCTTTCATTACTTTCTCTGCGATAGCGATAGACAGATCCGCTATCTCCGAGCGGACTTCGCGAATAGCTTTCTCTTTTTCTTCGCGGATACGCCGGGTAGCCTCCTCTATCTGCAGATGTGCCTCGGAGACGGCCTTTTTCCGTGCCTCCTCGATGATCCGCTCCTTTTCGGCAAAGGCTTCCTTCAGGACGGCGTTTTGCTTTTCCTTGGCCTCGGCTAGCATCTTCTCGCCCTCGGCTTGGATATGGGCAAGTCGCTCATTCGCCTGACGTGCCGTCTCTAAGGAATTGTCAATGTAAGCTTTCCGTTGTTCGATTGCCTTGACGATCACGGGAAAACCGTATTTGGAAAGGATCACGAAGACAATCCCGAATGAAACGATCATCCAGAATAGAAGCCCTGAATCCGGTGTTAATAAAGACATAGTTTGTTACTTTTTTATTGGAACAACGCTAAGAAACATACGACAATAGCGAACAATGCCACACCTTCTACCAACGCTCCCATAATCAACATCGAGGTACGGATCTCTCCTGCGGCCGACGGCTGGCGTCCAATAGCTTCAACGGCACCTTTACCGATCAATCCGATTCCGATACCTGCACCTATGGCGGCGAATCCCGCTCCTATAGTGGCTCCCATCTTCGCTACGCCCATCCCGGCTGCCGCTTGTAATAAAATAGTCGATAACATAGTGTTTAATTTTAAATTAGTAACCTTAATAATATAATTCTAATACCTTAATTTCTTTGGATTTATTCCCTTACCTTGGCCAATCCGATATAGTTGGCCGACAGCAGGGTGAAAATATAAGCTTGCAAGCAAGCTACTAACAATTCCAGACAGTTCATGAACGCACAGAACAAGACGGATACGATCGTCATACCGAAATTCACGGCTACTCCCATCGTCGCCGTTATGAATATCAAACAGGTTAGCGCCAAGATAATCGTATGGCCCGCCATGATGTTGGCGAACAGACGGATCATCAATGCGAACGGCTTGGTGAATACCCCGAAGAACTCCACGAACGGCATGATCGGCAAGGGCAGTTTCAAGTAGATCGGCGCTTTGGGCCAAAAGATCTCTTTCCAGTACGCTTTCGTGGCGAACAGGTTGACCGCTATAAACGTACAAAGTGCCAATATGCCTGTTACCGCTATATTTCCTGTAATATTAGCGCCTCCCGGGAAAATAGGTATGATTCCGATCAGGTTGTTGATCAAGATAAAGAAAAATACCGTCAGCAAATAGGACGAGAACGGCTTATATTCTTTTCCGATCGCCTCTTTGATCACCCCGTCTTGTATGTAGGAGATGGCCATTTCCATCAATCCGATAAATCCGCCCGGTGCCTCGTTCGGGTGCTTTTTATACCAATGGGCGGTTCGGAGAACGATGAAAAGCAAGAGACCGCAACTGAGGAACAGTCCGCAAACATTCTTGGTCAATGAGAAATCCATCGGGCGAACCTCTTCTCCGGCACTGTTCTTCTCAACAACCTTTCCCGCATGCTCACCTTCCCCGGCGATATAATAATTGTGATGCGTCCGGCCTTGATGTAGATGGGATGACAGGAATAAATCCCATCCTCTTTCCTCGCTTTTTACCAAGATAGGCAGGGGAATCGCAATCCCTTGTCCGTTCCATTCCGTGATATGCCATGTATAGGCGTCTTGAATGTGGGAGAAGACGATATCCTGCACGTCTATCTCGCCGGACGCCGCTTTTGCCGGAGTGAGAAAGCTGAGCCACATCCAGAAAGCGATCCATATGTATTTGTTATCTTTGATTGTACTCATCATCCTTTTCCCTTTTCTCTCTTTTCATTCTTTTCTTTTCAAACAGATATAAAATGTAAGTCTCCAGTCCGAGGTAAATGAAATAGAATAACATCAACGTGAAACCAAATGTCTTTAATTGTTGCCCGACAAACGCCGCGTACATCCATAAGAAGACGAAAGCGAGCGTGAACTTACACAACCGGACTAGCATGTACATGGTTACGGTCACATCTCCGTTTTTCCTTTTTACCCGGTCTAGGAAGAAAGTCATCGCCATGGCCATGACCCAGTAAAAGAAGGGAATGGACGGATACCACGAGAAATAGTGTTCCGGCCAGATGGTATATAATAAACCACCCAATGAAACGCCTATTGCCACGTTGATAAACGTGATCAAACCCATTAACCTCATTTTTAATCTGCCATTCATTGTCGTATGTTTTTATTCGACGCAAACGGATAGGATGTCGTCTTTTACCTCTACGAATCCGCTTTGTATCGTTTGTTCTTGTCTTTTGCCGTTTGCCTCGAACCGGATCGTACCCGCCTTCAACGCTGCTATCAATGGGGCGTGATGAGGCAAGATATCGAATGAACCGGCAACTCCCGGGAATGAGACAGATTCGGTCTCGCCTTCGAAAAGAATGCCGTCCGGTGATACAATTTCCAGTTTCATATCGATTAATTTGCTTGTTCTTTCAGCTGCTTGGCCTTCTCCAAGACATCCTCGATGGTTCCTACGTTTAAGAATGCCTGTTCGGGTATGTCATCCGTTTCCCCGTCCATGATCATCTTGAATCCCCGGATCGTATCCTCTATAGAGACCATGACACCGGGTACGCCAGTGAATTGTTCCGCCACGGAGAAGGGCTGGGACAGAAAACGTTGTACACGGCGGGCCCGGTTGACCGTTAGCCTGTCCTCGTCGGAAAGTTCTTCCATACCGAGGATGGATATGATATCTTGAAGTTCCTTGTTCCGTTGCAGGATTTGTTTTACCCGTTGCGCTGTGTCGTAATGCTCCTTGCCTACGATCAGCGGATCAAGGATGCGGGATGTAGATTCCAGCGGGTCTACGGCCGGATAGATACCGAGTTCCGTGATCTTGCGGCTGAGGACGGTTGTTGCGTCCAAGTGCGTAAAGGTAGTCGCCGGAGCCGGGTCCGTCAAGTCATCGGCAGGAACATACACCGCCTGTACGGAGGTGATGGAGCCCTTCTTGGTTGAAGTGATACGCTCTTGCATAGCTCCCATTTCCGTGGCCAATGTCGGTTGGTAACCTACGGCGGAAGGCATACGCCCCAGCAAGGCGGAAACCTCGGAACCGGCTTGGGTGAAACGGAAGATATTATCGATGAAGAATAATATATCTTTTCTTTCTCCCTCAGAGGCTTTGTCACGGAAGGATTCGGCGATCGTTAAACCGGATAAGGCCACGGACGAGCGGGCGCCCGGCGGTTCGTTCATCTGCCCGAATACCAAGGTAGCTTGCGACTTAGCCAATTCATCGTAATCGATCTTCGACAAGTCCCAGTTACCTGCCTCCATACTCTTCTTAAACTCCTCGCCGTATCGGATGACACCGGATTGGATCATTTCACGCAATAGGTCATTTCCTTCACGTGTACGTTCACCCACACCGGCGAAGACGGAGAATCCGTTGTTTTTCTTTGCGATGTTGTTGATCAATTCCATGATCAATACCGTTTTGCCGACTCCGGCTCCTCCGAAAAGTCCGATCTTGCCTCCTTTGGCGTAAGGTTCCAATAAATCGATTACTTTAATACCCGTGTACAAGACCTCTTGGGTCGTTGTCAGATCCTCGAATTTAGGAGGCTCACGATGGATGGGAAGAGCCCCGTCTTTAGTAAGCTGGGCCATGCCATCGATAGGGTCGCCGGTGACATTCATTAAACGTCCTTTGACTTGGTCGCCGGTCGGCATGGTGATGGGCATTCCGTATGACACGGCCTCCATGCCTCGTCTCAATCCGTCGGTCGTATCCATCGCTACGGTACGGACGGTGTTTTCCCCGATGTGTTGCTGAACTTCGACGATCAAGATCTTTCCGTTCGGGCGGGAAATCTCCATGGCGTCGTGGATACGGGGGAGGGTTACTGTTTCTTCTGTCCCATAATCAAAGTGGATATCCACTACCGGGCCGATAACCTGTGAGATATAGCCTTTTATTTCTCCCATAAAGCCTATTTGTTATTTATCTTAACCTATTAAAATGTCGTTGCAATATTACGTTTTATGGCGTTTCGATCCTTGAAAATAGAACTTTTTGTGTCTTTTTGAGATTAGTTAAACATTAAACTATTTAGCTGTAGTTCCGAAATGGACCAATTTGTTTCTTATTTGGACGAATCAGAAAGCTATAGTCAAATTTCTAAGGCATAGATAGATAAGGAGATACGAATTTGCTGCCTTTTTGATAGTAAAGGTGACAGTTCTGTTTTATTTTGTTAATCCATAATAGGGGTGTTTTTAATGGTATCGGATAGTTATTTGTGGTTCTGTTGAGCAAGTGGTGATATTTATGTAATTTTGTACGTCAACAATACTAAATAAACATGAAACGAATTATTGAGATATGCGCAAACTCCGCCCAGAGCTGTGTGGAGGCGGAGGCGGGAGGCGCTACCCGTGTAGAGCTTTGCGCCGGGATACCCGAAGGGGGAACTACACCTAGTTATGGAGAGATCAAGACGGCGAAGGCTCTGACTTCCAAGATCGATATCAATGTGATTATCCGTCCGAGAGGCGGTGATTTCTTGTATACGGAAGCCGAGGTACAATCCATGCTATTGGATATAGAACTGTGCAAGGAGCTAAAAGTGCATGGCGTCGTTTTCGGCTGTCTTACGAAAGACGGGGATATCGATGTACCCTTGATGCGGCGCTTGATCGAGGCGGCAAAACCTCTGTCCGTAACTTGTCATCGTGCTTTCGATGTTTGCCGGGACCCATTCACTGCGTTGGAGCAGCTAATCGAGTTGGGATGCGACCGTATCTTGACCTCCGGCCAGCAATCGGATGCCGTGAAAGGAATCCCCTTGATCGCCGAGCTGGTGAAACGTGCGGACGGACGGATCATCATCATGCCGGGATGTGGCGTACGTGAGAATAATATCGGGAAAATAGAGGCGGAGACCGGTGCGAAAGAATTTCATACGTCCGCCCGAAGTATCGTATATAGTAAAATGGAATACCGCAATGAGAATGTCCCGATGGGAAGCAGTATCGTCTCCTCCGAATTCGAGACGGTACAAACGGATCGGGAGAAGGTAAAAGCATATATTTAAGTGCTGGTATAGGCGTGAGCCTGTGTCGGTATTGGTGTAGCCCTACGCCTATACCTGCATCGCCTCATGCCTATATCGGCGTGGGGCGATACCAATACTCGTATGCGGGTGAAATGTTTTTTCTTCCCAAAAAGATTGTTTATCTTTGCGCCTCCATTAGATAAAAGATGCTAAATGTAACAGTGAATAATCGTTTTGGGCTTCACCAGCGTATCATGCTTATGATCATGTTGGTGCTGTTACAGTTTTATTCCATTGGAAGCGATTTCTTTCCGGAGAATATTACCACTACCTCGATGGAAATGGTCGATAAAGAGGCACCCGATGTGTTGTTGGATTTTGACGATAACGCCTCCTTGCGAACGGTACGTCAGGAGCAAGTGCAAATTCGAGCCTTGGAGATCGATTTGATATGGGACTTGTTTACGATTCTGGATTTACATGAATTAATTCATTCCTTGGAACTACGGCAATGCGCCAAGCTTCCTTTATTTTATAACCTACACAAAGCACAGAATTTCGTTTGGTTCTGTTCCTATCTGATTTAGTAGAACTTACCTGTTTCTTATTGTTGCGCATGGGGTGATTCGCCTATGTGCTTTTCGTCGTATTCAAATAATTATAAATCTATAAGTTTTATGAGGATAAAATTGTTTTCTAACTATTTACCCTTACTATGCTTAACGGCTTGTGTATGGGTATCTTGTAGCCAAAACCGGGAGAAAAAGTCCGGGAAGAAAGATCATACGCCGGTGATGCGGTTAACCACGACCACGATCGAGGTGCCGCAGTCGTATGTAGCGGATGTACAAGCCGTACAGTTTGTAGAGGTGAAACCTAAAGTGGAAGGATTCGTGGAGGCCGTCCTTGTGGACGAGGGCGAGCACGTGAAGAAAGGGCAGGTGCTTTTCAAGCTTTCCTCGGCGGAATTGTACGAGGAGGTGAAAGAGGCGCAAGCCCATCACAAACAGGCCCAAGCCGAGTTGAAGATGGCGGAGGTAGAGGTAGACCGCATCAAGCGTTTGGTGGAGAAAGATATCATCTCGCCGATCCGTCTGGAGCAGGCGATGGCCGAGGCGGACGTGGCACGCTTGCAGGTGCAACAGGCCAAATCCCGTTTGCAACGTGCGGAGACTAATTTCTCGTACACGACGATCGCGGCTCCTTTCGAGGGATACGTGGACCGCATCCCCTTTAAGGTGGGAAGTTTGGTTACGCCGAGCAGCTTATTGACCTCCTTGACGGACGTATCGGATATGTTCGCTTATTTCAAGATCAACGAGAAGGAGTATCTGGAATATAAACGGACGCAGTTGAGCGGTATCGACCAGCCGGAGTATAATAATCTGGAACTGATCCTTTCCGACCAATCCACCTATCGGTATAAAGGGAAGGTAGAGACCGTGGAGGGCGACTTTGAGCGGGGTACCGGATCGATCGCTTTCCGTGCCCGTTTCGCGAACCCGGAACGTTTGCTGCGACATGGCGTATCCGGTAAGATCCGGATGCTGACCAAGATGGAGAACGTGGTCTTGGTTCCTCAGCAATCCACTTTCGAGATACAGGATTTCACCTATGTATATACGGTAGCGGAAGATGGAAAGGTGAGCGTACGTAGCTTCGAGCCGTTGGCCCGCCACGGTTCTTATTACGTGACACAGGATTTGCCGGACCAGACCGTTATCGTCTACGAGGGTGTCCAGATGATCACGGACGGCATGACTATCAATCCCGATATGGTAGATGGAGCCACGATCCGTCGCCAATTGGAATCGTCTAACGAAATCGAGAATAATAAGTAAGCCCTATGTTTGAAATATTTATCAGACGCCCTATCTTATCGGGCGTGATCTCGGTGGTAATTGTCTTCTTGGGATTGCTGGCGATCAACTCCTTGCCGATCACCCAATTTCCGGATATCGTGCCCCCATCCGTTACCGTTACCGCCCGTTATACCGGAGCGAACGCCGACGTGATGGCGAAAACGGTGGCGACCCCGCTGGAGCGTGCCATCAACGGCGTGCCCGGAATGACCTATATGACCTCTGTTTGTACGAACGACGGTATGTCCTTGACTACGATCTATTTCAAGGTCGGTACCGACCCGGACGTAGCTTCCGTGAATGTGCAGAACCGTGTGACCACCGTGCTGGATGAGCTTCCGGAAGAGGTGATCCGTGCCGGCGTGATCACGGAGAAGGAGGTGAACAGTATGTTGATGTACCTGAACATCATGAGCTCGGATAGTACCCATACGGAGAAATTCGTATATAATTTCGCCGATATCAATATCTTGCGTGAGTTGAAGCGCATCGACGGCGTGGGATTCGTGGAGATCATGGGTAGCCGCGACTATGCGATGCGTGTATGGCTGAACCCAAACCGATTGGCAGCTTATAATATGTCGCCGCAAGAGGTTACGGAGGCGATCCGCTCGCAGAATATCGAGGCGGCGCCGGGTAAGACGGGTATCAGCTCCGACAAGATCCCGCAGCAATTGCAATACGTCTTGCAATATAGCGGTAAGTTCAGCACGCCGGAGGAATATGGCGAGATCGTCTTGAAAGCCCTGCCGGACGGTTCCGTGCTTCGCTTGAAAGACGTGGCTACGATCGAGTTTGATTCCGAGGATTATAATATGATCTCCATGACGGACGGAAAGCCCTCGGCCTCTATCATGATCAAGCAGCGTCCGGGCTCGAACGCCCGTGAGGTGATCCAGCAGATCAAGGCGAAGATGGAGGAATTGAAGGAAACGACGTTTGCCCCGGGTATGGAATATAATATCTCGTACGACGTATCCCGTTTCTTGGACGCTTCCATATCGGTCGTGCTCAAGACCTTGCTGGAGGCGTTTATCTTGGTATTTATCGTGGTGTATCTTTTCTTGCAGGATTTCCGGTCTACGTTGATACCCGCTATCGCCGTTCCGGTATCGTTGATCGGTACGTTCTTCTTTATGCAGATGCTGGGTTTCTCGATCAATATGCTGACTTTGTTTGCCTTGGTGCTCGCTATCGGTATCGTGGTGGATAACGCGATTGTGGTGGTAGAGGCGGTCCACGTGAAGATGCACAATGAGAAGCTGCCCCCGTTGAAGGCGACGAAAAAGGCGATCGGTGAGATCGGAGGGGCGATTATCGCTATTACGCTGGTGATGTCCGCCGTGTTTATCCCGGTCGGTTTCATGGATGGTACGGTGGGTATCTTCTATCGCCAGTTCTCGTTGACGCTTGCCGTGGCGATCGTGATCTCCGGCGTGAACGCCTTGACGTTGTCTCCGGCTCTTTGCGCCTTGTTACTGAAGCCGGTATCTCACTCGAAGAAGCAAAAGAAAAATCTGCTGGCTCGTTTCTTTGATGGGTTCAATAGCCGTTATGATTTCTTGGAGCGTCGTTACCGCTTGAATTTAAGATGGTTCTTGAACCGTCGGATGCTGACGTATGCGACCTTGATCCTTTTCTGTCTGGCCACGTGGGGCATGACGTTCGTGTTGCCTTCCGGCTTTATCCCGAACGAGGACCAAGGTATGATCTATGTGAACGTAGACGCACCTCCCGGAGCTACCTTGGAGCGTTCGGAAGCTGCCTTGAACAAGGTGCAAGCGGCTTTGTTGCCGTTGGAAGAGGTGGAGACGATCTCTACCTTGGCCGGCTATAGCTTGATGACCGAGACGGAGGGTGCCAGCTTCGGTATGGGTATGATTAACCTGACCCCTTGGGATCAACGGGAGCAGACGGCGGCGGAGTTGATGAGTGTGTATGCCGATCGTGTCGCCCATATCAAGGATGCGGACATCCAGTTCTTCCTGCCGCCTACGGTTCCGGGATTCGGTAACGCGAGTGGCTTCGAGCTTCGTTTGCAAGATAAGACCGCCGGTACGTTCGCCGAGCTGGATGAGGTTGCCAAGAACTTCGTGGCGAAGCTGAACGCTGATCCTCGCCTGACCGGTGTCACTTCCGGCTTCAACCCGAATTTCCCGCAATATCTGCTCCGGGTGGATTTGGCGAAGGCGGCTAAGTTGGGCATCAACGTGAACGAGTCCATGGAAACCTTGCAATCCTATGTAGGTAGTTTCTATTCCTCCAACTTCGTCCGTTTCGGCCAGATGTACAAAGTCATGTTGCAAGCGGCGCCGGAGTATCGTATGAATCCGGAGGATTTGTTCAGCCTGTATGCTAAGAATAAGGAGGGGAATATGGTGCCTTACTCTAACTTCATGACGATGGAGCGTGTGTATGGCCCGAGCCAGATTACCCGTTACAACCTGTTTACCTCGGCCATGATTACCGGCGAGGCCGCCCCGGGTGTCAGCTCGGGTGAGGCTTTGGCGGCTGTCGAGGAGATCGCTTCCGAGGTATTGCCCCGTGGTTATGATACCGAATGGTCCGGTGTGGCGAAGGAGGAGAAAGAGTCCGGTGGGCAAACGTTGGTAATTTTCGCTATTTGTTTGGCATTCGTCTATCTGTTGCTTGCCGCCCAATACGAGAGCTTATTGCTTCCGCTTCCGGTCATCCTGTCGCTTCCGGCGGGTGTGTTCGGCTCGTTCTTCTTGCTGTACGTGGTAGGTCTGGAGAATAACATCTATGCGCAGGTGGCGTTGGTGATGTTGATTGGTTTGCTGGGAAAGAACGCGATCTTGATTATCGAGGTGGCGAACCAGTGCCGTAAGGAAGGTATCAGCGTGATGGGAGCCGCTATTCAAGGGGCTACCAGTCGTTTACGCCCGATCTTGATGACCTCCTTCGCTTTTATTAGTGGCTTGATCCCGTTGACGATCGCCTCGGGAGCCGGTGCCTTGGGTAATCGTTCGATCGGTACGGCGGCGGCCGGAGGTATGTTGATCGGTACGTTTGTCGGTATCTTCTTGATCCCGGGGCTTTACGTGATCTTCGAGTCGCTGGCTACTTATTTTAAAAAGAGAAAAGAGAAAGAGCAAATTAAAGAAGACGAGTATGTGTATTGATAAGATGAGATATATAATGATAGGCTGCGCCTTGGCTCTGATTGCTTTGGCCGGTTGTAAGACTCCCGAGCTATCGATGGACGAGCGGATCTCGCTTCCGGAATCCGGCGAGGTGGGAATGAACGACACTACGTTCGTGAAACCGCTGTCGTGGGATGTCTTTTTCCAAGATACCTTATTGCGAGGCTATGTGGATGTGGCTTTACGCAATAACCATTCCTTCCAGCAGAGCATGGAGCGCATCGCCATGAGCCGTGCGGCCTTGCAACGGGCGAAAGGGCTTTTGCTGCCGGACGTGAATTTGAACATCGGAGCCTCCGTGAACCGTTTCGGTGAATATACGATGGATGGTGTGGGGAATAGCGAGACAAACGTGCCTTCTTTGCCAAAGGATAAGCATATACCAGACCCTTACCGGGATTTCGGTTTGAGCTTGAGCTTTCAATGGGAAGCGGATATCTGGGGCAAACTGACCCGGAAGAAGCAGGCCGCCGCCGCTCGCTGGATGGCTTCCGTGGAGGCTACCCGTTTTGCCCAGTCGATGTTGATCTCCGATTTGGCGATTCAATATTATGAGTTGATCGGCTTGGACCGGCGTAAGGAGGTGTTGCGGAACGCGCTGGCCAGTGCCCGTCGTTCCCATGAGCTGACCCGCCAGTTGAAGAAGGAAGGGGCGGAGACGCAGTTGGCGGTCGATCAGTTTTATGCCCGTGTGTTGTCGATCGAGAGTAAATTGCTGGAAAACGATCAGTTGATCGGTGAGAAGGAGCGGGCGATCGCTTGCCTGTTGGGTGTTTTCCCCTTCGAGATTCGCCGGATGGGATTCGATGAGTTGCGTAAGTTGCCGGTTCCCTTGTCGGAAGGGATTCCGGCAAACCTCTTGACATTGCGTCCGGATGTACGTTCCGCCGAGATGGGGCTGATCGCCTCCAAGGCGGATGTGATAGCGGCGAAGGCAGCTTTCTATCCCTCGTTGGTGCTTGGCGCCAGTGGCGGTTTCAATGCGTTTGATGTGGGTAAGTGGTTTCATTCGCCGGCCTCTTTGGTGTACGACTTGGCGGCGGGTATCACGGCTCCTATCTTCCGTCGCAATGAGATCCGTTCGATGTGGAACGAGGCGAAGGCTTCCCAGCGTATCGCTTTATCCCAATACCACGAGACCGCTTTGAACGCTTACACCGAGGTGCTCGATCTCTATTGCGCCAGCCAGACCCAAACGGAGCGTATCCGCTTGAAAGAGAAAGAATCCCTTGCCCACCAACGTTCCGTGGTGAATGCCGGCGAGATGTTCCAATTAAGCTATACCGGTTTCTTGGAGGTTCTTTCCGCCGAGGAGCGTTATCTGGATAGCGAGCTGGAGCATATCGATATCGTCACCGATTTATGCCGGAAGAAGATATTGCTGTACCGGGCGTTGGGAGGCGGTTGTTGAGTTTTATCGTGACGCTATTGTTATTGTACTGCAACCCGCATTGCAGTGTTACTGCACGTGGGTTGCAGTAGCGCTGCACGTGCGTCGCGGTAATACTGCAAAACGGGGTGCAGTGAGTACTTGATATCGTATGCCTTCGGCTTCGTTACGATAAATCAAAGGAAGATGTGCTCTTTTCTGAAAAGAAGTGCTTATCTTTGAGGCTTATTGTTATCTTATAGTCTAGACCATTATGAAATATCTGACTCTACTCGTGTTTTTAGGAATCTCGTTGTTGTGCGAAGCCCAGCAAGATTCGATCGTCCCTTTTGAGAAAGCTTATAAGCGTACCTATAATATTCGGAAAGTATCGGGAGTGAAACCTACGATCGACGGTAAGCTGGATGAGGACTTTTGGACGAAGCAAGGCGAATGGTCGGATCGTTTCGTACAGATTATCCCCTATGAGCGGGCGATCACCCAATCTCCGACCCGGGTGAAACTTTTCTATGATGATAAATATATCTATATAGGCGTGTATTGTAAGGACGCCGTGCCGGATAAGATGAACCGTTTTATCGGGAACCGGGATGATAATAGTCTGGGCGATTTGATCAGTGTCGCTTTCGATACCTACCATGATTATCGGGCGGCGCCGGAATTTAATATCAATCTGGGAGGGAATAAGACCGATTTAATCGTTACCGACAAGTTGGATGTCAATAAGAGCTGGAACGCCGTTTGGGAGGGCCGGACGCATATTGATCGGGCGGATTCCAGTTGGACCGCCGAGCTGCGTATCCCGTTCAGCCAGTTGCGTTATAACCAGCGATCGGAGGATGGCGTTTGGGGCTTGCACGTACGCCGTATCATCCGTAGGAATAACGAGGTGCAAAATTGGAGCATGATTCCCTTGAAGAATAACGGACATGTCTTTTCGTTCGGTAACATGAGCGGCATGGACTCTGTTCCCAAGCCTCGCGGCATCGAGTTCTTGCCGTATGTAATGGGTAAATACAGGCAGGAACCCCGGATAGACGGCAGCCCTTATCAAAAAGGGCATAGCTGGGGAGGAAACGTGGGCTTGGACGCTAAGTTCGCCCTCTCGGATTATACGTTGGATATGACGATCAATCCGGATTACGGACAAGTGGAGTTGGACCCCTCCGTAATGAACCTTACGGCTTACGAGACGTTTTACGATGAGAAACGCCCCTTCTTCTTGGAAGGAAAACATATCTTGGATTTTGCGAACGGTAGCGATATGATGTTTTATACCCGTAGGATCGGCGCCTCTCCCTCTTATACGCCACGGGGTATAGACAACGTAGGTAGTTATGCCGAGACGAAAGAGAATGTGCCGATTATTGGTGCTTTGAAACTGACGGGTACGAATAAACGGGGCTTGACGATCGGAGTGATCGAGAGTGTAACGGCACGTTCCTCCTCCAAGGTTACCCGTAATGGGGTGGAGGATGTGGAAGTCGTGGAGCCTTTGACAAACTATACCGTGGCCCGTGTGCAAAAGAACTGGAAGGGGAATACCTTGCTGGGCGGTATGGTGACTTCGGTAAACCGTGCCTTGGATCAGCCTTATCTGGAAGATTTTATGGTGCGTAACGCTTTCACGGCGGGTATTGATTTTACCCAGTATTTCAAGAATCGCCTTTATTATATAGATGTAAAGGGAATGTTGAGTTCCTTGCATGGTAGCGCCGGAGCGATCACGGCCTTGCAGAATAGCGTGGCGCATTATTATCAAAGGGCTTCCTCCGCCGATTATCTGGGGGTGGATCCTACCCGTCGCTCCCTGACCGGAACGGGTGGTTATGTGAAAGTGGGACGGAAAGGAAACGCCAAATGGAACTTCTCGGAGACCTTTACTTGGTCGTCACCCGGTTTCGACTTGAATGATATGGGATATATGAAGGAGACAGATTATCTGATGAATGAGACGGAGATCATGTATCGGCAGACCGATATCTGGAAGATATTCCGGTACAACGCCTTTACCCTGTCCCAAAAGAATATGTGGAATTACGGCGGTACTCCTTTTAGCAACAACGCTTCCTTGCGTTGGCAAAGTATGACGATGAACCGGTATGAATGGGATGTCAAGGAAACCTTCGCTTGGAATTGGCTGGATAGCCGCTTGCTGCGAGGGGGACCGGATGTTCGCTTCGGTTCTTATTTCTTAACTTCCGCTAAGTTCAATACCGATAAGGCGAAACGAATGATGTTCATGCTCAAATACGAGGGCGATCATAATTTCGAAGGAAATCGCTTCAATACGATCTCTCCGAGCTTGACCTTCCGCTTGGGAAACCATGTCTATTTGTCCGGGCAACTGGATTATGCGTGGAATACGGATGAGATGCAATATGTGGCTACGACGAGTCCGCTTAGCTCGAGTAGCTTGACCCCTTATTATTATGTCATGGGCCACATGGATCAGAAGACCTATGGCCTCACGCTGAAATTACAAGTGAACGTGACCCCCGATATTTCCATTCAATTCTATGGCGCCCCGTTCACCTCCATTGCTAAATACGATGATTTTAAATTAGCGGCGGATACGAAGTCGCATACCTTTGAGAACCGTTTCCAACGTATTGATCCGGATCATTTGACTTATGCGGATGGAGTCTATACCATCGGGGAGGGAGCTGGGCAGATGCCTTTCAGGAACCCGGATTTTAGGTTTAACGAGTTTCGTTCCAACTTGGTAGCCCGCTGGGAATACTTGCCCGGCTCCACGCTTTATTTCGTATGGGAACACCGGATGTCCAACCGGGACAACTGGTATTCCTCCGGCTGGGGAAGTAATCTGGATCGTATGTGGGGACTCCCCGCTACAAATACGTTCATGATCAAAATGAATTATTGGTTCAACTTGTAAATATGAGTGAGATTCATTAGTTTTGTATATTGATAAAGATATAATAAGATATGGAAGAGAAGAAAAGATTGACTCGTTCGAATAATAAGATGATAGGTGGCGTTTGTGCCGGTCTTGCGGAATACTTGGATATCGATCCGACGATCGTACGGATCGTGTGGGTATTGATGGTTTTCTTCGCTGGATTCGGCGGACTGTTATACGTTATCTTGTGGTTGGTAATGCCTAAACAACAGATCGGGTAAAGGATGAATTTTGAAATATCGTCTTCGTTCAGTCCCACGGGTGACCAACCCGAGGCGATTGCGGCGTTGTCGGAAGGGATCAAGAGTGGTGTCCCTTTCCAAACTCTTTTGGGTGTTACCGGTTCCGGTAAGACGTTTACGATCGCTAACGTGATAAAGGAAGTTCAGAGACCAACCTTGATACTCAGTCATAATAAGACGCTTGCCGCTCAGTTGTACAGTGAGTTTAAAGCGTTTTTCCCCAATAACGCGGTAGAGTACTTTGTCTCTTATTATGATTATTACCAACCGGAGGCCTATCTACCTTCTACCGATACCTATATAGAGAAAGACTTGGCGATCAATGAGGAGATCGATAAGCTGCGTTTGAGGGCTACGGCTTCCTTATTGTCGGGTCGTAAGGACGTGATCGTGGTCTCATCCGTATCCTGCTTGTATGGTATGGCGGATCCTACGGCTTTCGCCGAGAAAGTGACGCATCTGGAACGGGGTATGCGTATCGACCGGGATAAGTTGTTGCGCCGGTTTGTAGACGCCCTGTACGTGAATAATAAGCTGGAGTTCAAAAGCGGCTGTTTCCGTGTGAATGGCGATACGGTGGATATCTTCCCGGCGATCGAGACCTTCGACGGCATGGCGTACCGTATTGAGTTCTGGGATGATGAGATAGACCGCATCTCCTCTTTCAATCCGTTGACAGGCGAGGAGTATGATGAGCAGGATGAGTTGAATATTTATCCTACTAATTTATTCGTGACCACCCAAGATCGTATCAATATGGCGATTGGCCAGATCGATGTGGATTTGGGTACGCAGGTGAATCTCTTGAAGGAGATCGGTAAGCCCTTTGAGGCGAAACGCCTGTATGAACGTGTCACTTTTGATCTGGAAATGATCCGGGAGCTAGGGCATTGCTCGGGTATCGAGAACTATTCCCGCTATTTTGACGGACGTGCGGCGGGAGATCGTCCTTTCTGCTTGTTGGACTATTTCCCGAAAGACTTCATGCTTGTCGTAGACGAGAGCCATGTGACGATCCCGCAGATTCGTGCGATGTATGGCGGGGATTATGCCCGGAAGAAAAACTTGGTGGAGTATGGTTTCCGTTTGCCCTCGGCGATGGATAACCGTCCGCTTACCTTCGATGAGTTCGAGTCGTTGACGCCTCTAGGCATTTATGTGAGCGCTACTCCCGCCGATTACGAGTTGATAAAGAGCGAGGGAGTGGTGGTGGAGCAGGTGATACGTCCGACAGGCCTGCTAGACCCGATTATCGATGTCCGCCCTTCATTAAACCAAATCGATGACTTGATGGAGGAGATCACGCAACGCTCGGCGAAAAACGAGCGGGTCTTGGTGACTACCTTGACCAAGCGTATGGCGGAGGAACTGACTACTTATATGACCCGCATGGGGGTACGATGTAACTATATACATAGCGATGTAGATACCTTGGAGCGGGTACAGATTATGGACGACCTGCGGAATGGCCTGTTTGACGTGCTGATCGGTGTCAACCTGCTACGCGAGGGGCTGGACTTACCGGAAGTCTCGTTGGTCGCTATCTTGGATGCGGCTAAGGAAGGCTTTTTGCGTTCCCACCGATCCTTGACACAGACAGCCGGGCGTGCCGCCCGAAACGTGAACGGAAAGGTTATCTTCTATGCCGATAAGATCACGGCGAGTATGCGACAGACCATGGACGAGACCAATCGCCGGCGGGAGAAACAGATGGCTTATAACGAGGCGCATGGCATTACTCCGAAGCAAGTCATGAAAAACAGTGTATCCATGCTTGCCGAGAAACAACAAACGGCGGAGCCTTACGCTTATATAGAGCCGGAACCAAGCTTGGTAGCGGACCCGGTCGTGCAATACATGAACCGTACGCAGCTTGAGAAGGCGATCGAGCGGACTCGCAAACAGATGACAGAGGCGGCGAAGAAACTGGATTTCATCGAGGCTGCCCAATTCCGTGACGAGCTGGTGAAATTGGAGGATTTACTGAAAACGAAAAAGGATTAGCTTATGAGAAGGGGAATGCTACTGCTCGGTTTTTGGATGTGTGTATGTATGGTGTTTTTAGTGAACGCCCAAGAGCATACATCCCGTAAGTTGTATTGTACGGATGAGGATCGTGCTATTTTCGATCGGTATTGTACTCAGATGGAACCTAAGAAGTCGTTACCCCTAGACGAGCTAATGATCCATACCGCCCTTTTCTTCCGGGGGACTCCTTATGTCGCCTCTACCTTGGAAAAGGAGCCGGAGGGCTTGGTGGTCAATCTGCGGGAATTGGATTGCACCACATTCGCGGAGACCGTATTGGCTTTATCCCGTACCCTGCGAGAGGAAAAAACTACCTTTGAGAACTTCTGTGAGAATCTACAACGGCTCCGGTACAGAGAGGGTACGATAGGGGATTACACAGATCGTTTGCATTATATGACGGACTGGTTCTATGAGAATGAGCGAAAAGGAATCGTGAAAGATATGGGGAGGGAAATCGGTGGTGCCTCCCTACCTTTGGATTTATCTTTTATCTCTACGCATCCGGATAGCTATAAGCAACTGAAGAACCATCCGGAAAGAGTTCGAAGGATGGCCGATAAGGAAAAGGAGATAAACCTACGTCCTCATTATTATGTGCCTAAACAGGAGATCGAGAAATGTTCGTCCGGAATCAAGAATGGCGATATCCTCTGTTTTGTTACTTCTATCAAGGGGCTGGACGTGACGCATGTCGGGATCGCCTATTGGAAGGATGGACAACTGACATTTATCCATGCCTCTTCTTCCGCTAAAAAGGTAATCATCCAAGCATCCTCCTTACGAGATTACGCCGAGGGGATAAAGAGCTGTAAAGGGGTATTGGTAGCCCGCCCGCTATCCATTCATTGAAATAACTCGAAGGCAAACTTGAATCCCATGCTTTGGTAATGCCAGCGATCGAATCCGGCGAATATCCCGATATTAAAGATATGGTTCCCTATCCCGTATCCGACTTCCGTATAGCTAGGCAAGACCGGTGTCCATAGCTGGCTCCAATAAAAGCGTTCGGAGAGGATATAGCGTGAGGCCGTTTGCATGAACTTTTTCGTGGAGTTGATGCGGAGAACCTTAAATAAGATAAAAGGGCTTTCATACATGAAATGTGCTTGTATATACTTATCGGAGGCATTGAACCACTCGCCTTTCAGTAGATTGAAGACTCCGCCAATCTGATCATCCCACGTATCGGGGAAATTCCTGCGGGTGAAATACCTAAAGTCTGCGAAATAGGTAGACTTCTGTTGTGTATAAAGACCGGCGCTGATATGATAGTTCAATCGTCTGCACAGGCCAAGCATAAGGCTTTGATGCACGTCCGCCTCTATACGTCCGTAATCTCCTGAGCTTTTCCCGACTCCGGGGATACCTCTCGCTATTTCGATTGATATCGTGGGATAGTAAGAATAGACATACTCCTTCCGGTATCCGTCCATGCGATAATATTGGCGGGGGGTATAGGAGAAACCGAGCGTGGGCGTAAAGTCATTATAATTTTGGCTAAGTATTTCCTCTACATCATCCCCGGGATCAATCGCCACTTTCTTTTTAGAGGGGATACGGCGATGGTAAGAGATGCCTGTTGTTAATTGAAACCCATTGAATAACTCGATGGAGTTTTTTATTTCTGCATAGTAATGCTTGAAATACTCAAGGTTTAAATCATCGAAATTGAAGGTGGAATCCTTCAATTCCTCATTGATCTTTTGGGTGATCTCGGAAGAATAACTCTCATTACTGTTTCCTACCTCTACCGATAAGATTCCCCGTTTCTGCGGCGAGTATTCCCAATCGCCTCCGACCTTGAAAAATATCTGCTTGCGCTTGAATACGTAACCAATCTCCGGACGGAAACGAATCTGTTTGTCACGGGCGAATGTCTTGCTGATACGGAATCGCTGTTTGTAAGTGATGCCGTTACGGGCGGAATAACCCAATTGGAACGGATTTAGAAAGCCGGAATATTTAATACGGGTCGTTTTATAATCCATATTGACCGTATTCGTCAACTGCTCCGTTAGCTTAACGTACTTCTGGAGATCATCGGCCGTATCGATTTTACTTATATTCTGCTCTTGGGCTTTACTATATAAGTGGGTTTCATCCGGACTCAAGGGATTGTCACGATGGATATTCCAATACGTGGAATCCCTGATAATAGGAACCGTATCGGACGAGAGTTTGTAATAATTGGTCAGGTCCAAGGATTTCCACTTATGGCTTTCGTTGTCCTCCTCCACCCATTCCACTTCCTGATACTTAAAGGAAGAATGGTAGGTGGTTGCCACCGCGTTTCCCAATACCCTGTATCGGAGGAATAGATCTGCCTTCTCGGGTAGGATGAACCGCCTGAAATCCCGTCCGTAGCTCATGACTAGGTTGAATTCGGCGAAAGAGTAACGACCGTTCATATCGATCTTGTCGATCGTCCATGACTGGTCGATGACATATAGATCCCCGCATACCAATTTCTGGCTCCATTGCTTCGGCAGGAAACGGATTTTGTAAATCGTCAAGCCGTTGATAGTCTCCAGCCCTTCCAAGTTGAACGTATAAAACTTAAAAGCGTTGCTGGCTATCGGCATGAAGATGGCATCATCGTAAGCGGTGGGGGAATATACGTTCAAATTCAAGAAAGCCAAGGCCTCCTGTTGCTTTTTCCCGTTGGGTATGCTGTTTCCGTTGACCGCCTTTAGATCATGAAGATAATTCTGCGGGGCGTTAAATTTAGATTGACTGACCATTTCAAAAAGCATATCCTTATTTTTCCGGTCGATAGGAAAGATATGATGGGCGAGACGTATTAACATATTTTGTTTTAAAATTTCTGTACGTCCTTTGATATAAATCTCAGCCTCGTATTTCGATACCGTATTTTGGTATTGGGCCGCTTTTTCGATGACAAGGTGCATGATCGAGTCCGCCCGTTCTCTCGTTTCTCGATTCCCCTTGCCAAAAGACAGGATCTTATCACTATAAGTATCAGTGCTCTTTGCGAAAATACTTATAGAGATTAAAATCAAGGTAAGTATCGAATATAACTTTTTCAACGATTTTACATTCTTTCCAGACAAACATAATGAATAAATTTCAGTTTAGACGTGAAAGAAAGTAAAATGTTACAATATGGTGTAATTAATCGTACAAAAGTTTTTATTTTTTCAAAAGAAAAATCGTATATTTGTGCTTCATAAGTATGTTATATAGCAGTCGTGGTTAAACAGCAAAAAGAAGAGGTCGATTTATCGGCCAGTTTATCAGAGGTGTGGAGGGTTCTGACTGATAAGGAACGTGAGATCCTCCGTAGTAATTCGACGATCCAGCATTTCAAACGTAACGAGTTGATTTATTGCGAGGGCGACGAACCAAAGGACATGATGTGCTTGTTAAAGGGTAAAGTGAAGATTTACAAGGATGGAGTAGGTGGCAGAAGCCAGATTATCCGAATGATTAAGCCTGTGCAGTATTTTGGTTACCGGGCTAGTTTCGCTCAAGAAGATTACTTGACGAACGCTTCCGCATTCGAGGCTTCTACGGTTTGCATGATTCCTATGACAGTGGTTACGGGCCTTTTAATGAGCAATCCGAATTTGGCTATGTTTTTCATCCGACAATTATCCATTGATCTCGGTATCTCGGATGAACGTACGGTTAACCTTACGCAAAAACATATTCGTGGGCGATTGGCTGAATCTTTGTTATTCCTGAAAGATAGTTACGGGCTGGAAGAAGACGGTGCTACGTTAAGCATCTATTTGGCTCGTGAAGATCTGGCAAATCTATCTAATATGACTACATCGAATGCTATTCGCACGTTGTCCACCTTTGTGGCGGAACGTATCATTGCTTTAGACGGTAGAAAGATTAAGTTGATAGATGAAGATCGGTTGAAGAAAATCAGCAAGATGGGATAATTAGATTATTGATCGTAAAAATAAGAAATAAAGGGGCCTTTTTAGTAAGGGCCCCTTATTTTTTATAGGATCGCTTGGCGTAGACGTACCAAACGTGTCAAAAGATCTTCCAATAAATCCAGTTTTAGCATATTGGCCCCGTCGGATTTGGCTTGGCTTGGTTCCGGGTGGGTCTCTATAAATAGGCCATCCGTGCCCACGGCTATAGCGGCTTTCGCTATCGTCTCGATAAGGGCGGGCAATCCACCGGTCACGCCGGAGGTTTGGTTCGGTTGCTGCAAGGAATGGGTTACATCCATAATGACTGGGAAACCGAATGTTTGCATTTGCGGGATACCCCGGAAATCGACAACAAGGTCGGTATAGCCGAATGTCGTTCCCCGCTCAGTGATCATGACATTATCATTTCCCGCGTCCACTACCTTTTGTACGGCGAATTGCATGGCACCCGGCGAAAGGAACTGTCCTTTCTTTATATTGACGATCTTCCCGGTCTCGGCCGCCGCTACCAATAAATCCGTTTGGCGGCATAGGAAAGCCGGGATTTGAAGGATATCGACATATTCGGCGGCCATGGCAGCTTCCGTTGTCTCATGGATGTCGGTAACGGTGGGAATATTGAACGTCTCGCCCACCTTCCGTAAGATCTTTAACGCCTTCTCATCCCCGATGCCCGTGAAAGAATCCAGACGGGAGCGATTCGCTTTCCGATAGGAGCCTTTGAATACATAGGGTATATGCAGTCTTTCCGTGATACCCACTATTTTCTCGGCGATACGTAACGCCATATCTTCCCCCTCGATTACGCAAGGACCTGCCATCAAGAAGAAGTTCTCGCTTTTATTTAGATCGTTTATTGTTATCATAGCTGATTATTTAGAATTCGCATTGTTGTCGCTATTTTTTCTTCGGTCGGTAGGGTGGCGTCTATCCAATGAATCTCGCAACCCCGGCGTTCCATGCCCCGGAACCAAGTCATTTGCCTCTTGGCGAATTGATGGATCGCTATCTCGAGTTGCGAGACCATCTCCTCAAAAGAAAGTTCCCCGATAATATATAAAGTAAGAAACTTATATTCCAATCCGTAATAGATCAGGTCCTCCGGTTTAACACCCGTAGCCAAGATCGTACGAACCTCATCCACCATTCCTTCGTCTAACCGGGTCCGCAAGCGTCTGGATATTTTTTCCCTACGTAATTCCCGGTCGATATGGATACCGATGATCAGGCTGTTGATCGGATTATATTCATTTACGTCTGGTGCCTGAGTCTTATAATACTCCTCGATCTCGATCGCACGGATAGCCCGCTGGGCGGTGTCCACGTCCGTTTTATTATGTAATATCTTATAAGAGGCGAGGATGGTTTCCAGTTCCTCCAAGGTTTTATTCCTCAAGGATTCCCTTAGCTCAGGATTTTGAGGCACGTCTAATAGCTTATATCCTTTTAGTACGGCCTCTATGTACATCCCGGTTCCTCCGCATAAGATCGGGAGTTTACCCCTCCGCTTCATATCCTCATAGACCCGGAAAAAGTCATGCTGATACTCAAATACGTTATATTTATAGCCGGGCTCGCAGATATCGATCAAGTGATAGGGGATTTGTTTTCCATTCACGTTGTAATCGGCCAAATCCTTACCCGTCCCGATATCCATAGAACGATAGATCTGCCGGGAATCAGCGCTGATGATCTCCGTATCCAACTGGGCGGCGAGAGCGGCGGCGAAGGTCGTCTTTCCGGAAGCCGTAGGCCCTAGAATCGTGATAAGTTCATATGATTTCATGATACAAACGTACGAAAAAAAAGGCCATCCTCAAAGAGGATAGCCTTTTCTATGTAGAGTGGTAATAAATTACTTACCAGCGATAACGCGAGCCATCTCACAAACTTTGTTTGAATAACCCCACTCGTTGTCGTACCAAGATACGATCTTAGCGAAGTTAGAATCCAAAGAGATACCAGCTTTAGCGTCGAAGATAGAAGTGTTAGCACAGCCACGGAAGTCAGTTGAAACAACTGCGTCTTCAGTATAACCAAGAACACCTTTCAATTCGCCTTCAGAAGCTTCCTTCATTGCAGCGCAGATGTCAGCCATAGAAGCCTCTTTCTCAAGAACTACTGTCAAGTCAACAACAGAAACATCAGAAGTCGGTACACGGAAAGCCATACCTGTCAATTTGCCGTTCAATACAGGTAATACTTTACCTACAGCCTTAGCGGCACCCGTTGAAGAAGGGATGATGTTCTCAAGGATACCACGACCACCTCTCCAGTCTTTCTTAGAAGGACCGTCTACAGTCTTCTGAGTAGCTGTAGCAGCGTGAACTGTTGTCATCAAACCTTTAACGATACCGAACTTGTCGTTCAAAACCTTAGCGATAGGAGCCAAGCAGTTTGTAGTACAAGAAGCGTTAGAGATAATGTCTTGACCTGCGTAAGTTGTATGGTTAACACCGTAAACGAACATAGGAGTAGCGTCCTTAGAAGGAGCAGACATGATAACTTTCTTAGCGCCAGCTTGGATGTGCTTGCGAGCTGTCTCATCTGTCAAGAAGAAACCAGTAGACTCAACAACAACGTCAGCGTCAACCTCGTTCCATTTCAAGTTAGCAGGATCCATCTCAGCAGTTAAACGGATCTTGTTACCGTTTACAACCAAAGCGCCGTCTTCTACAGCTACTTCGCCGTCGAAACGACCGTGTACTGAGTCATATTTCAACATGTATGCCAAGTAATCAGCATCCAAAAGGTCGTTGATACCTACAACTTGAATATCGTTGCCAAAGTTAGCAACTGCAGCACGGAACACCATACGTCCGATACGGCCAAAACCGTTAATACCTAGTTTGATCATTGTAATAAAACTTTTTATGGGTTTATTAATAATAAGTCTTTATTTTTATCTCTTATCCATCGCAAGGAGTAGATATTCATTTTATCCTTGCTTTAACGACTGCAAATGTAGTCATGTTTTTTGTATTGAGCCTTATAATATAGCGAGAAAAAAACTGCCCTCTAACATAAATTAATTGTTGGAGGTTATTTCTTTTTCTTGAATAAGAGATTTGAGAACCATTTTTTCGCTTTTTTGATTCCCCACGTCATAATAAATGGTTGAGCGAGATCCCAAGCGATGGGAATCATGCCTTTCGCTATGGATAAATAGTCTGAGATCCCTAAAGCGATGGAGGGTTGTCCGGCCGTTACGGGAGCTGTGTTCTTGTCGTTTGTTTTTGTCGTTGACTTATTGCTAGGGAAAAGGAGAGACGATAGTCCGGATAACAACAAACTTCCGGCGTTCTCCTGTATATAAGAGAAATCCTCATTCAATTTCTGTTCCTGCCGCTTACATTGTCTCTGTATGCGTTCTTTGTCAGAAATCAGTTTCTCCAGTGGGGTTTGCTGGTTGTTCATCGTTTGTCGCGTTATTTTTATCGTCATTCGCCGTCATGGCGGCTATTACCTCATTTAATACTTTTGTGCTGATCCTGTCCCTATTCATTATTATAATGCCGATAAGTAGCAGGTACAAGACCGCCACGATACCGAATCCGAACCCGGAGGAGCCGAGCCAATCCCCTAGGAAGAAGCCCAAGGCCAAGAATATGAACAAGATGGCGAAGAATGCCAAAAACAATAATATCAAGCCATATGAGAGAACGGCTATGACTTTACCCGTTCTCTCATATGTACTCAACTTTAGGAGCTCAAGTTTTAACTCCACATAAGCCGATACATCTTCTTTCAGCTCACGGAAGACTGTTCCTGAATCTTTCTCCATACAAAGCTTATTCAGCTACGATTTCTTCTGTTGCCTGTACTACTTCTTGCTTTCCTTCTTTATATTTGGCAAGAGCGGAGTTAAAACCTTCTTTTACTTTTCCGACAACACCGTTCAATTCTTCCAGTAATTGTTCTCTCTTATCTGTCGCTGCCAAATAACCTACAGCGGCACCAACAGCCGCGCCTACTACAAGGCCAAGTAATAATTTTGAATCTACGCTTTTCATAACTTTTTCTTTTTAGAAGTTTCCACTAAGATAACGTATTTATTTGGATTAAGGTTTATCCTTGTCTTAACTTTTGCTGTTAAAAAAAGTTATCCTTTTAAGACCTTCACGGCAACCCAGTTATTTCTTTCGTTATAAGAATCCAATTTCAGCCCGTTCTTCTGACATTCTGCTTCTATCGCCGGGATATCTTCTACATAAAAGCCGCTCATAAATAGGATGCTTCCCGGTTTCATACTGTTTGTATATTGACAAATGTCATTCAGGAGGATGTTCCGGTTGATATTGGCGAAGACGATGTCGAATAGTCCGAATTCCTTGATTTTCTCGGCGCCGCCCAAGGCAACTTGTATGTCTTCGGTATGATTCAGGCGGATATTCTCTAGGGCGTTGTTATAAGCCCATTCGTCGATGTCGATGGCCGCTACCCGTTTCGCCCCTTTCAGCCGGGCCAAGATGGCCAGCACGGCTGTGCCGCATCCCATATCCAGTAGCTCCTTGCCTTCTAGGTCTAGTTTCAGCATCTCGCTTATCATCAAATAAGTCGTTTCGTGATTGCCGGTGCCGAAAGCCATTTTCGGGTCTATTATTATATTATATGTATAGCCGGGCTCCGCCTCGTGGAAGGAGGCACGGATAATGCACTCGTTTCCGATCCGGATGGGTTTGAAATAATTCTTCTCCCATTCCTCATTCCAGTCCTTGCTTTCTACCCATTTGGAGGTGTAATCGATCCGGGTATTCTCTAGCGGAAAGTCGGCCAGTTTATCATCCAATGTCTTTTTGTCGTATAAAGCCTCGGATATATATCCCAGCAAACCCTTCTCGCTTTCCGTAAAGCTCTCAAAACCGATTTCCCCCAACTCGGCGGCCAGCACGTCATTGATAATCTCTTTCTCGATAGGGGAGGTGTATGTGAAACTGAGTTCGTAATAGTTCATGTCGTATCTTTTTTATGATAAATGTTCCTTTAAAAAAACAACTAAATTATTTAGCGTATCCGCATCAAGGTCCCAATGGTCTTTATTCCTATATTCTCTATTAGGTTCCTTTATTTTTTCCTTCTGTGTTTTAGAGGTCCCTAATAATACCTCCAGATAGGCATATATCTTTGTCTTTTTCGCAGGAAGTGTAAGAGGGGTATCTTCTCTCCAAGGCAATACTACCTGTTTCAATGCTTCCTCATAGCTGGTCCAACAATCCATGACAGGTTGATTTTCTGGATTGATTATCTTTTCTAACAAATCTTCCAATTCTCCTGTATCTTTATTGTTTGGAAATAGGAATAACTCGAAATCCACATGACAGCGTTCTTTCCACAAGATTAATTTCTTCTTCCTGTCTTCAAAATCAGCATCAGCATCAAAGATTACAAGGTTAACACCGCCATCTGCCGAAGTTCTGTTCATCTGATTCACATAAACTTCTTCTGTTTTAGGAGAAACGAGACAATTCCAACCGGATGTTTTGATAATATTACCCTGATCGATAGAAGTCTTAAATAAAAATTCCAATAGCTGTGAAATAAATCGCTTATCGGCGTCTCCTTCAACGAAAATCTTAAAAAGTTCTTTCATCGCCTGATTTCTATTTCATTGTCAATCGCCTCTTTCAATCCTTCAAAGGAATATCTGTAAGCTTGAAAACCAGCCTGCTTAGTCTTTGCGATATTGTAAACATTGGCAAGTTCACGAAGGCTTTCGTCATCTTGCATGACAGCCTCAAGACTTTGCAGGCACTCCAAGTTATGTGTAGTTACAAACAGCTGTATATTATGCTTTTCTATGAATTTCAGCAAAACCCTCCACATCAGTTTGTGGGTGGTATAATGAAGGCCGTTGTCGAATTCGTCAATCATGACAATGTGGTAATCCTCGCTGGCGATAGTGGCCATGATATTAATCATGCGCCTTACTCCATCGCCTGCCATGCTGATAGGCAGAAGTTCGTGCAATCCTTTCATGGCAAGATATAATCCATCCGGTAAAGCTTCTATGGATTCTATATCCGGATCAAACTCTTTCAAAGCATCAATGACAACCTGCTTCTTGTTCCTTTTTACCAATGTCGCAAAATTACTGGATGCGTTATTGTCATTTTTGTCCACAGGAATGAACAAGCAATTCAAATCCTCCTTATAAGTGGCATCTAGCGTTTGTTGCAGGGTTCCGTCCACACCGACGAATAAGGCAGTATGATACGAGAAGCCATCTTTTTCCTGCACATCAAAATCAAAATTCAATTGTTTGACAGTTGATTTTAAAGAGATGTCACTGGAAGAGGCTTCGGTCGTATTTCGAAAAAAGGGAGAGAAAGTGAGTCTTCGTACAGAAGTTCCGGTTTTTGCCTTTAACAGAGGCTGATTGTTAAAATCAATATTATGAAACAGGTATTTCAAGCTGTCCATATCGGAATTAGTCTGTGTTCTCCAGTAATTTACCCGCATGGGCATTATCGGATTGGCCATACCTACCAACATGAAAACGGCTTCTAATATAGTGCTCTTACCTACATTATTAGCGCCAACAAATACATTCAATCCAGACAATCGGTCTATTTTTATAGAATCGAAGCCCCTGAAGTTGGAAATTTCTATTTCGTTGAATTTTTTATCCATTAATAGTTGATTTTAGCCAGTACTTACTTTCCAAACTGCGTATATATCTACAAATATAGTTACATTTTATGGAAAACAATACAATACGTCTTCAAAATAATTGATATTCTTTCTCCGCGTCGAAGCAGGGGCAAGCCTTGCGAATGTTGGTGCTGAGTTGATAATGTCCTAAGATACGTGCCGACGGGTAATCACGGCGTAGCTGCCGCAAGAGATCGAGCAGGGTACAACGCTGGGCGTAGGTGCGGGTATCAGCGGGAAGTCCTCGCTCATCCAATCCGCCCTCGTAGCAAATACCCAGACTGTGATCGTTCCAGCCCGAGGCGTGTGCCCCGATCTGGTTCTCCGGCCGGCAGCGGTGCAGCTCGCCATCCCGGGTGATATAGTAATGATAGCCGATGTCAGCGAACCCACGATCCTTATGTGCGCCTCGAAGCGCTTCCACGGGAAAATCCCGGTCGTAGCGTGTTGCGCTGCAATGAATTACAAGGAGGCGAACCTCCCTGTAATTCTGGTAAAAGCAATATTGTTTCATTTTTATTCTTTTTTTAGTTTGTGTGTTACTTTTCTCTTGAAAGAAAAGTAACCAAAAGTTCAAGGCTGACGCGGACGGGCTACTCGTCGGCCTTCGCTCGCTGTCGCGTCCCAACTCGCTTCGCTCAGACAGGGACACTCCTGTCGCTCACTTCGGCCGCCTCACTTTACGCCCGCCCGCTAAGGCCGGAGGGAGAGCCGTTCCCGGCTCTTTGAGGAGAGGCCGGCCCCTTGAGAAAGACTGTCCTTCTGGGTAGAGGGTGTCCTCTTTGGGGGAGGTTGTCTTCTTTAGGGAGTGGGAACGGGTGGGGGAGGCTTGCTAAAACAATTGGCAAGCTTGCAGGCCGAAGGCTCCCGCAATGGCGGTAGCAACAGCGATGATCACTTTGAGAATGGTACTCCAAACAGACTTCTTCATGATAATTGATAATTAATAGTGAACAATGAATAATGAACAATGAATAATGATATCACGGACGATATAAGAGGAAAGCGGAGCTTTCCTTTGGACGGCCTCAGCGGACGGGCGTGAAGCGGAGAGACCGTAGCGAGCACCCGGAGCATCCCTGTTTGAGCGCAGCGAGTTGGGATGCGACAGCGAGCGCAGGTCTCGAAGTAGCCCGTCAGCGTCAGCCTTGACCTTTTGGTTACTTTTGGGTCAAGCCAAAAGTGACATACCGATTGGGTGTAAGCCAAAAGTGACACGCTAGATCTCGTCAGGCGATTCCGAGTCGTCCCCTCCGGAAGCGGGCTTCTTGCTGATATCGACAGAGGTCTCCCCGGCCTTCTCCGCACGAAGCACGGCTTGCTGAGCCTTGCGACTGGCCACCGGCTGGAACTCCAGTCCGGCGAAGATGTTCTTCAGGTCCTCTCCCGGTATATACTGGATGTTGACACCGGTGATATTTGTAGATGTGAATTTCTCAAGACTCTCCGCCCCCTCGTTGAGGATCTGTAGACGGAATTTGCCTAA
>NZ_QTMJ01000034.1:0-37656 GCF_003635485.1 Parabacteroides sp. AF19-14
AAGCTGTATGCTTAATCCCCCAGGTTTATCGGGTGAGCCTAGAATCGTTCGATCAGTTTGAGCTTGGGGAACCATTGCTCGATTGTGTGCGGATCGTTTAGTCCGAAATGGAAACGGGCTTTTGTCCGTTTTACCGATTCATGCTTGTCGGAGTTGCGGGCGGCCCATTTATTGACGAAATCAAAATATATCTCGCATCCGGGAAAGCGTTGGGCGAGGTTTTGGATAACAGATTTTACCTGTTCCTCATTGAAATACATCATTACACCTTCCGCGAGGAAAAGGAAGCGGCCGTGAGGATGTTTTTGTCTCAACATATCCATCCAGTCCGTCTCGAGCATAGAGCCTTTGATCGTGAGATCTTTAGCGGAGGCAGGGAATAGCTTTTCACGCAAATTGATTACTTCAGGTAAGTCTAGTTCGTAGAAGGTCGCTTGGTTATGGTTGGAGACACGTTGGAAACGGCTGTCTAATCCGCAACCGATTGATACCACTACCGGATCTTCAGTTACCTTACGGTCGATGAATCGCTGGACCAAACGATCGAAATGGCGTAGGCGGATAGCGGTTCCGGTAGTACTCATCGTGATTTTACCAAACTTGGCGAAATCATAATCTATTTTCTCAACAAGCTCACATGCCATCGGGTCTTTTAATATCGCGTCTTTCCGGTGACTTTCGTGAGCGCGTGATAGTAAGGGAATAAACAAGGTCTCCGCGATGTTATCCTTTATCTCTGGTTTTATTTTATTCATAATATACCTATTTATAGGGATTGATTATCCGGTACAAAGATGGGATCTTTGCTTTTGGTTTATTTACGCAAGAAGGAAGTGTATTTTAATCAAACGGAAAAATGGTACACATAGAACTCTCATCTCGTGGAAGAGATACGATCGCTTTAGAAATGCCGGATATAAGTTATTTTTCTACCAATCGTTCAGGAGGGCTAGAAGAGAACTGTTGGGAGGCGGAGAACAAATTATTGACCTATCGTATCAGTGATTTCAGATGCAGGGATTTTAATGTGACAAGATACCAGATCTATTGCAAGGAGGATTGTTGCATGCGTTCCCTAAATGTCGGTAACTCGTTTATGGGACTTTCTGTTGTTCGTCAGGGGATCGTCGAATGCTTTTTGTCGGAGACACGGGATAAGCGGATTTGGCGGAAAGGGTATACGAATATGATCGTAAGTTCTGGTATCAAGGAAGAGCGGAATCTGTTCCGTAAAGGAGATACTTTTGGTATGACAAGTATTCTGGTGTCGCCGGATTTCTTCCAACATTTGTCGGAACGTTATACGGAGTACTTCGGGAGTGCTTATTTGCGATTCGGCAGGGGGGAGACTTTCTTTATCGCTCCCAAGAATCTCTCGATTCCAATCGCTTTATCTGTGGCGTTGAATGATCTTGAGGTCTCTCAGATGATGGGAAATGCCTCGCCAATGTATCTCGAAGCAAAAGTAACCGAGTGCTTGTCTTTATTTATGCGGGAGACGGAAGGTAAAGAACCGGTTAACGCAAAGATAGTAGGCTTTTCCGATCGGGATAAAATTTATCAGGCCCGGGATATTATATGTTCCGAATATTTGAACCCGCCTTCATTACATGATTTGGCTTTACGTGTCGGAACTAATGAATGTACTTTGAAAGCGGGGTTTAAAGAAGCGTTCCGGACGACCGTGTTTAACTATCTCTTTGATTATCGTATGAATATAGCGATTCACTATCTTTTGGATACCAATAAATCAATAGGGGAAGTTGCCGGCTTGGTCGGCTATGAACATCAAGCGCATTTTTGTACGGCCTTTAAGCGGAAGTTTAATGTCACCCCGTCTGAATATAGGTTGAAAGCGTAGTATAGACCATCGACTTTTATTTCCCGAATCGGGAACTATCCACCTCTTTATGCTCTTTTGCTTTAAAATCTCCGAATTTATAGATAAAGGATAAGGAGACTCGTCTGGAATCCGGGATCATACGCATATGTAAGTCTTGTGTTTTGTATTGGAGATTAAGATCTTTTGGGACCCATGAATTAAACATGTCATCTACTTTTAAAGAGATCTCCGCTTTGCCGTTGGGGGAGATCCATTTCAAGCCGGCGTCTACGTTATACATACTGCTGATCGTCATTGGGCCTTGAATGTTGCGGGTAATATAAGAACCGGATACTTCCGCTTTGATAGTAGGCTTCGATGAGATGTTGAACGTATTATTTAATTCGGCATAGAATGCCAGATTATCTTTATTGAAGCTTATATCATGGTAATTATCACATTTCATCTTGTCATAATAACCGTTTAACGTTAATCTGGAATCAAGCACGGAGCCGGCTTTGAATGGTATCATTACATTTAGGCCTAGCTTACTGGAATAGTCGAAATTCAGTGTCTTATAGATAAGAACTAGTCTCTCGGAGGATTGATAGGGGAGCTGGTTGAAATTATTGTCTATATAATTTGCGTATAGCGTGAAAATGTATTTGTTTTTTAGGATGTAGTTCAATTGAGCAGAGTAGAGTCTGGACGGCCTTAAATCCGGGTTACCTTGTATCTCGGTATATCCATTCAGATAAGACACCGTGTTCTGCATCTCCCAATAACTGGGATAGGTCTTGTCTGAAGAAACGGATAATTGCAGGATGTGGCTGGGGTGGGCTCGGTACGTGATTTCCATCATTGGGAATAAGCTCCAATAATCAATCTCCTTATGTTTGTAATACTCTCCGGTCAAAGAGGCGTTTACGGATAGGTTATCAGAGAAGCTTTTGGAAAAGCCGGTATATAAATCATATACATATTCATCCAGTTTACTGTAACTATTAGAGATGGACCAATCGTGTTCGCGCAGTGAATGATATACCTGAGAACTTTTGTCTGAGGCGAAGCTGAATTTTGTCCCATAGTTGAGCATCCAGCCTTTTCCTAATTTATGGTTCTGGTCCGCGTAGACGGAGAGCCTACGGATGTCTTGTTGTGATTTAGCGTTGAAGGCATCTTCTTTCCCAGCTTTCTTCTCTTGGTAATATTGTGTCGTATGATTGATGTAAGCGGTAAAATCAATCCCTACATTAAGGCCGAACCCGGAGGCATAGTCGAGCGCCAGATTATGCATCTGGATCGGTTTGTCGGATTTCTTTCTGTTTTCGGAATCCGAATAGGTTCCTACAGAAGAGGTGAAAGGATGAGTCCATTGCTGGATCTCTGAGGTATAGGCGAAGCTTAGTTTGTTCTTATCGTTCAAGAACCAATCATTGCCTAGGCGTATGGTATGGACTGGGAGCCGGGTATGTCCTCTGTCGAATTGCTCGATCTCGTAGGTCTTACCATCGAATAAATGGTGTGATAAGATATCCTCACCTGTCCGTTCCCTGTGATAGCCGAAGGAGTACATGAGATCGGTAGAATATTTAGGCGTGTTGTAAACGAGAGTAGCGCCACTTTGGTAATTAGCGTAATGCCCTTGGTTGTATAGAGCATTGACTTGTCCTTGCAGTTTGGGAGTCTCGGAAGTACTGTTATTAAGGACCAGATTAATCACGGCCCCGCGTACATGATATTGGGGTGGAGCACTATACATGATCTCTGCTTCTTGAATACGTTCTTTGGGCATATTCTTAAGCAGATTCTCCAATTGGCTCTCACCCATATTGGTGGTCTTGCCATTGATGATAACCGTGACTCCATTTGTTCCGGCAAGTTGTATTTTCCCGCTTTGTTCCCGCACTCCCGGTAGTTCTAGGATCGCCTCGTAAGCGCTAGCGGCCATCTTGTCTTTTAGCAAATGCGGCATGCTGTAGGTTATTTTACCATCGACGACCTTGGCTAAGGGACGCTCTCCGGTAACAGATACTTCCGAAAGCGTCTGGCTTTTCTCGTTCAGTTGTATATTGCCTATCGTAAGTGAGTCATAAGTGCTTTGATACGTTTCATACAGCAGATGCTGGACGGTTAAGAGGAAAGGGGATATCTCCGCTTTGACACTAAAAGAGCCCAAAGAGTCCGTATAGGTGGAGTTTACATATACTGAATCGTTCGTTTGTATAATCACGACCGCTAGTTCGATAGGATGGTTATTTAAGTCCGTAACCCTTCCCGTAATAACTTGTGCCTGTGTGAATGTGGTAAATAATAATCCTAAAAAGATAATCCAGCTTCTCATATCATCCTCGATTTAGTCAACATTCCTGTGCATATTTCGCAAATATACTTTTCATTAGGGAATCTACCTAATAAATTCTACTTTTAGGACTTAGGGGATTAGGATATATTTGATAGCTTTGCGGAGGAATGGGGTTCGTGCCTCTTTCTCGAATAGATGATAACAATAAAAGTAAATGATAATGAATGAAAAAATGAATACTCCATTGGGTAGCGCTTTTCCCAAGGAACGGGTTCGTTATGCGATGCTTTCTTTCTTTTTAGCGCAAGGTCTTTGTTTCTCTAGTTGGGCTAGCCGTATTCCGGACGTGAAGGATTTCTTTGAGGTGAATTACGCTTTCTATTGGGGCTTGGTCTTGTTCCTGATCCCGGTAGGTAAGTTTGTGGCGATACCGTTAGCGGGTTATTTGGTGTCGAAGTTGGGAAGCCGTATTATGGCGCAGGCCAGTGTGTTGGGATATGCCTTGGCCTTATTCGCAATCGGTACGGCACATAATATTTATCTGCTGGGTGTCTATTTATTCTGTTTTGGGGTGTTCTGGAATCTTTGCGATATATCCTTGAATACGCAAGGGATTGGTATCGAGCGGCTCTATGGACGTACGATTATGGCCTCATTTCATGGAGGTTGGAGTCTGGCGGCTTGTTTAGGGGCTTTGATCGGGTTTATCATGATCGTATCCGGTGTTACTCCGTTCTGGCATTTTACGTTGATTGCTTTATTGATTGTGATGATCGTTTTGGTAAGCCGGAAGTATTTGCAGGAAGACGTAGCGGTTGAATCACCGGAGGAAGAGAAGGAAGCGGAGAAGAAAGAAGCTCCGGCATTGTTGAGCTTTATCCGTAAGCCGGAAATGCTGTTGATCCAGTTAGGTATCGTTGGACTGTTTGCCTTGGTGGTGGAAAGTGCGATGTTTGATTGGAGTGGACTTTACTTCGAATCGGTACTACAAGTTCCTAAATCCTTGCAGATCGGTTTCTTAGTGTTCATGGTGATGATGACGGTAGGCCGTTTTCTCACGAACTCCGCCTATAGCGTTTTAGGAAAGCAGAAGGTATTGCAATTAGCGGGTTTCTTTATTTTTGCAGGTTTCTTTATCTCAGCCATGTTGGGTGGAATGTTCGAATCGATGACGGTGAAGGTGATCGTGAATTCCTTGGGCTTTATGTTGGTAGGCTTGGGTATCTCGTGTATGGTGCCTACTATTTATAGCTTGGTGGGTGCTAAATCGAAAACTCCGGTGGGAATTGCCTTGACAATCCTTTCTAGCATCAGTTTTATCGGCTCATTGATCGCACCTTTGTTGATCGGAGCGATCTCGCAGGCTTTCAATATGAAATACGCTTATATCGTGGTCGGCTTGTTAGGGCTTTGTATCTTGCTAATGACTACATTCTGCAAAGCATTCAAGAATAATTAAAGATAGAGAATTGAGAATTGAAAATTAGGAGAGAGCGAATAATTTTCAATTCTCAATTTTCAACTACTCAGGCATTCGTTGTTCCGCTGTCTCTAAGCATCGCAACACATCTTCCTTAGTGCCGTTGAATGGGCCTATTCCTTCGATTTTCAATGTTGTCATAGCTGCCGCGAAACATCCGGCTTCTTCTATGCTTGCGCCTTTGGCACGTTTATAGAGATATCCTGTCATATAAGTATCACCCGCTCCGGTAGCGTTTACTACTTCTTTCGGTATGTAAGCGGGGATTTTATGGAAAGTGGAACCGTCGTAAATGATAGATCCCATGCTTCCGAAAGTCAGCAATACCTCTTTCACGCCCCAATCGTAGATAACTTTTCCTGCGTTCACGGCATCGGTATATCCGGTTAACACCTCCATCTCATGTTCGTTAGCCTTGAGGAAGTGCACGTATTTAAGTACTTCTTTTTTCTCTGGCCAATCCACGGCAAATACATCCTTGTCTCTTACTTCCCGTAGATACCCTTGCGAGTCAATCGATACTAAGCCTTTCCCCGCTAAATACTTTACCACTTCCAAAGAGAAATCATCGGCAAGCAAACTACCAAGGTGGAAGATTTTAGAGTTGATGTTCTCCAGATATTCCACGGTGAAAGGATCTGCTTTCGCCAATACACGTTGCGTACGGTTATCTTGGTTCTCTCCATAAATATTCTCGAAATAAACGGTGTGCTTACTTGGCATCACGGCAACGTCGATACCTTCGGCTCGTAGTTCCTCCACCGTTTTCATCTCAGATTCAGCCAAGGCTGTCACTAGAGTATAGTCGATATCATCGAAATGTTTTATCGCATGCGAGAAATAAAAGGAGGTTCCTCCCGGCATATGGACGGTGTTCTTAGGTGTTACTACCTTATCCAAGGTGATGTGTCCTACGCAGCAAAGTTCGTGTGTATTCATTTTTTACTCAGTTTATTATAAAGCGACAAATTTATGAAAAAAGAGTTCAAGTACATAGGATAGTCGTTATTTTGACCAATAAAAGCGTAAACGAGGCGCTTCCATGCAAGAGCGAAAGTATTTACATATAGTAGAAACGAAAGTGTTTACCTCTAGAAGTAAAGTCATTTACATATGGAAGTAAACAGCGTTACATCTAGTTGTAAATGTAATATGCTGATAATCCGTATATAATACTGTTGGCGGATAATGCTCGGTGTATCTGCTGGAAATATTCAAATTCACCTTATCCGATAAGCATGCTTATTTGGATTTAGAAAGAAGAATTGATAATCAGTCAACGACATAGATAATATATAATGTACGCTCGTACATTATAATATATGCAATACGCATAGAGGTTATACTACTATATAGGTGATGTATATTTTATGTGCGATGGAATAGAATGTGAGAAACGACTAGTCTAAACGATCGTCTAAATCTTGCGTTTTTTTAGTGCCAAAACAGGAGATTTGTTGAAAGAATCCGTTGTTTCGTAAAGGATAACCTATCCTATTGATAAGAAAGAGGATAAGCGATAAAAAAATAATGCGGAAGGGTTGTAAGTGTCGAAGAAACGCGTACCTTTGCAAATGACTAGAAAAATCGATCGTTTAAACTAGTCGTTTCTATCCCATAAAAAATTCTCAAATATCAACGTATTTAACTATACATTAATGTACGAGCGTACATTAAAAGAACAATTCATTTCTACTTTCAATTATCTATTTATATTTTACTTCCAATACAGACTATTTCCTGCGAATCTCCCTGTCAGTAAAACAGCATTCATACAATCCTTTTGACTGAAATAAAGCGCATATCGTGACATAGGCTATTCGTAAAAGAGGCAAGATAATGAGAAAAAGGAGGTTGTAAGCGGCGTTTTATGCGGCAAAGTACTACTTTTTACACACGAGTATCGACAAAAGCCTACACTATCGGTCGTGTTTGGCAACGCCAATAGTGCCGTTGGGCATCGTGAATAGTCAAGAATAGGGTCGTGAACTATCAAGAATAGCCATCATAACCCTGTCACTTCCCTATCGTAACCCATTGAGATAGGTTTTTCATCCCATAAAATAGGAATTAGGATGAGCTAGTTTCGCTAGAACAAAAGAGCATCTTTTGATATCCAACTATCCAACAAGCGATTAAATATATTTTAACTCAAATTTAAGAGTAGACTGTACATTCCCCCGCAATAATCAATTCTACGGGCGTTAAGATTACAAACTGTCAAAAAGAAAGAACTCGACACAGGGAGCCATTGGCTATCAATTCAGTCAAATAAAACAGCCTCTTTCCTTATTTCTTCTCCAATATGACTATATATTCATTGCACATCGTACTAACCTTCTTCCCTGCCACATTAGTAGGACTTGTTTTGGAAGGCATCCTTTTGTTAGGTATTTCTCTAACAATAGTATCGATATGTGTAAAACCATTCTTCTCAAACATTTCAGCAGTAAAGTAATCTAATGGAATTTGAACCCCCTTAACCGTTCTGTTCCCTACGACATAACAAACGACTCCACCACTCTTTATTACAGACGCGACATTCTTTATAGAACAGCTATAATCATTAAGAAACGAGACCACTTCCAAATTTCTCTTTGGGTCAATGCTCTTTATTTCGTCCAGTTCAGATTTAATGCTTTTAGTCTCAAAAAGTTCCTCTTTCTGAACTCGTCCCCCCATTAGGAGATTATCTAGTGTTTTAGCATTTTCAAAATTGAACCATTCATTTGCCCACCTTGAAAATTGTCCATAAGCAACGGTTGTTCTACTATCGCCATAAGGCGGAGAGGTTACAACCATATCAACACTATTCGGCTGTATTATATCGGAAGGGATTTCTATAGAACTATTAAAGTCATAGATACCTATATTACATGGATATTTTATACTATTAAACTCCTCAAGTCCATTTATATTTCTTATAACCTTTTCTTCAAACAATCGAAAGACATCCGGTTTGAAGTCTTTAATTTTCTCTTCCTTCATCCTAAACCGCTTAAATTCTCCATTCCTCGTAAACGATACCTCTCTAACAGTCTCGGAAAGAGGAACTTTAAAGAAATCAGCGAAATCCAAAGCCACACATTCATTAATTACTTGATAAATATAAGAAAGGCGCAAAAGGCTATCTCTGGAATACCAATAAGTATAATTAGAAATATTATCGAAGTTCTTATTCTTGACCTTATCTTCAGAATACTCAAAGAACAAGGCTTGCATCATTGAAAAAGTATCTCTGATACAAGATAAATCATAATGGGTTGTTTTTACATGGCTCATCAATCTAGCCAATGGATTAAGGTCTGTTCCTATCGCATTTATACCTTTTATAGAAGCCTCAACTAACGATGTACCGCTTCCCATATATGGATCAAAAAGTAGCTCAACTCCATCCTCTGGCTTATATTCCTCTATTAGAGCTCTTGCTACTTGGGGAATCATCATCGCAGGATACGCATGATAGCAATGAGTAAATTCTTTGGTATCGGCATCCTTAAAACTCCACCTATTATCAATCGTTCTTTTGTACATACCTTCCTTACTTATATTATGTGAGTGCAAATATACTCAATTGCTCACATATTGTGAGTACATAAGCATATATAAAACTATATTTTTGGGCAAAAATAACAATAATGATTAGAAAGACCGAGTATCAACTTGAAATCATCCTTAAGATAAAGGAGCTAAGAGAGGCCAACAATGTTAGCCAAAAAGAGTTGTCGAATCTCCTCGAAGTGGCTCCGGGCTTAATAGGGAGTATAGAAAGCCCTAAATTTCCACATAAGTACACCCTTAGTCAGATCTATAAAATATGCCACTATTTCAACATTACCATAGAACAGCTATTCATATCAGAGGAAGATTTTTCCAAAGATAGAGATATTATTGACTTACTCATATTTAATATAATACGTTATGGAGAATAAGGATTTTATTATTTCAAAGTTCAAAGAGGTTAAATCCTTGGAATATGTTCCAAGCAATAGAGCCAACAATACTGGGATTGGAAAAACATTTGAAGATTACATCGGAGTTGTCGAGAACAATTTAGACGAGCCCGATTTAGCTGGATTCGAAATAAAATCTCATCGCGGCGCTTCATGCTCTTACGTTACCCTATTCACGAAAAGCCCCTCATTTCCCAAACGTGCGAATGCTTATTTAAAAGATAAATTTGGAACACCTTATGAAGATGCACCATCTATAAATAGCTTGCATACGTCTATGTTTGCAAATAGCTATAACACATATATGAAGAAATATTCTTTTAAACTCCTAAACAACCCTGTCGCCAAGACAATATTAATAGGAGTATTTGACTTAAATACAAAAGAGCTGTTAGATTGTAGCGTAGGTTACACCTATCAAGACATTCAAAAAGCACTAACAAAGAAGCTAAAGAACTTATTATATGTAACTGCCCAAACGAAAAAAGAAGGAGGTAAGGAACTCTTCTACTTCAATAAAGCCGATATATATACAGAGCCATCATTTGAGCGTTTTATATCACTCTTAACCGATGGGAAGATAATGTATGATATAAGAATCGGGAGCTATAAATCTGGCCCCAAATATGGTATGCCGCACGATCATGGGAGTGGATTCAGAATATTAGAGGCTAATATCAGACTATTATATTCTGATCACGAAACCATAGAATAAAACAAGCTACGCTTCATTTGTTGGCTTCTGTATCAAGACCGGAGACAAATACCATAGGGTTTCAACGATAATAGGTTCAATATCCCAACCGGATATTATCTACCCAAAAGGTATTTCCCGGAGACCCTATGTATGAGCCTCCGTGACTGGAACAGAACTCTAAGATCATATGGGTTACCTCATCGTCCTCCGTTCCCCAGCCGATCTCTTGGATGGGCACATTCTTGCCTTTGCTGTTCAAGCTATAACGAGCGGACTCTCCGAGTTGAAACCCCATATATTCTTTATAATCGCTACGTTTCGTGATATCGCCGTATAAGATCGTGAAATTGGCATCGTTTACCCAATCCGTATTTTTATCCATCCGGATTACCAGCGTACCGATACGCTTAGCATATATGTTCCCGTCCTTATCTTCCCAACGCTTCTGAAGAAAGAGATTCACCAAAGGCATATCAATGCCATCTACCTCCGATCTCTTGCTAAAACCACTCAATTTAATACGATTGGGATCACCGGAGAGTTTCACCTTATAATCGAATAACAAGGACGTAGGTTTTTGGTGAAACGGGATACCGCAAACGATCTGTCCCCACGTCTCCGAAGAATTCTTCGCCGGTTCCAGAAAACGGCCGAGATAGAGGCATCCCCCGACCAACACCTTCACGTTCATGATACCCATCGCCGAGATCGATTCTATACCCGTCTCCAGCCGTGCGCAATATCCCTCATCCCGTCTTTCGGGGTAGACACTGACGCTAGCTTTCGTAATCCCGCTCACCCTAGCCATCACGTTAGAACTGCCCCAAGGCGAAACTTTCGACTCAAAAGGTCTATTTCCGATAATCGTATCCGTAGGGCCAACGCAGTAAAGTGTCTTTGTCTCCTTCCCGATAATAGCCGATTCCGTGATCTTACGTACCACCCACTGATCCAGATCGCCATAACGGATCACTTCCGTCTTTCGCTGGGCATATAGCGCCATACTCATCCCCAAAAAGACAAATAAATAGCCTAACCGATTATTTACTACCATAAGTTACCCTCCTATCCAAATCCTTTTTTATTTTTGCAGCGAAATTAATTAGAATCGATAACACAAGGCAAGTCCGTATAAAGAATTTATTCGGATTATCCATGATAAATAACAAACGACGTGAATAAACCCATGGCAGAAAAGCCCCGGACACCCTCCATCGCGATCTCTTTACTACCCGTAGTGACATTAGTCATCATGCTGGCCGTAGCCATCTATATTTTCCGGGGCGATTCCCTTGGAGGAGCCAGCCAAATCGTCTTATTGATAGCCACCTCGATCTGCTCTTTGATCGCCGTCTTTCATTGCAAGATCAAGTGGGAAGATATCGAGGGGCAAATCGCCCGTAACATCTATGGGATCGCACCGTCTGTCATCATCCTTTTATTGATCGGAACCCTATCGGGCAGTTGGATGGTAAGCGGGATCGTGCCGTCCTTGATCTATTATGGGTTGCAAGTCATGCAAACGGATTTCTTCCTCGTGGCCTGTTGCCTGCTATGCAGTATCGTATCGGTCATGACGGGTAGCTCGTGGACTACCATCGCCACCATCGGGATCGCCTTGATCGGGATTGGCGAGGCACAAGGCTTCAGTACGGGGTGGGTAGCGGGAGCGATTATATCGGGCGCTTATTTCGGGGATAAGATGTCGCCGTTATCAGACACTACGGTATTGGCGGCCTCCGTAACGGACACGCCCCTTTTCACGCATATCCGGTATATGCTTTATACGACCGTTCCCTCTATGATCGTCACACTGATCGTATTCAGCATCGCCGGATTCTCGAGGGAGGCAGCGGACGCATCCCAGATAGCCGCTTTCTCCGAAGCCTTGAAAGGCTCGTTCCATATCACGCCTTGGCTTATGATCGTACCGATCGTTACCGGAATCATGATCGCCAAGAAGACACCTTCGATCGTGGTGCTTTTCGCCTCCTCCATACTCGCCGGAATATTCGCCTTGATCTTCCAGCCAAACGCCTTATTGGAGATTTCCGGGATCACGGATAGCGGGATTATCGCCTATATCAAAGGCCTGCTGATGACTTTCTATGACAGCACGCAGATACAGACCGGCAACGAGGCCCTGAACTCTCTAGTCTCTACCCGGGGAATGGCCGGGATGATGAACACGATTTGGCTGATCATTTGCGCCATGTGTTTCGGCGGGGCCATGTCCGCTAGCGGCATGCTGGAAAGCATCACACGTATCTTCTTGCATTTCATGCGAGGCCGTACCAGCATGGTCGCCTCTACCGTCGTATCCGGATTATCCTTGAACATCTGCACGGCGGACCAGTTTATCGCCATCATCCTGAACAGCGAAATGTTTAAAGAAGTATATAAGCAACGGGGATTCGAGAGCCGCCTGCTTAGCCGGACAACGGAAGACTCCGTCACCGTCACCTCCGTGCTGATCCCGTGGACGACTTGCGGTATGACACAATCTACAATCCTTGGCGTATCTACTTGGACTTATTTCCCTTATTGCATCTTTAATATCGTCAGCCCGTTTATGAGCATTCTTATAGCGGCAACCGGTTATAAGATCGTCCAAAAGACTGTGAAATAAGGAAATCAATCTATAATTCATAGCGTTATTCAAGGTATTTTTAGTATTTTCGCACCATCATTATTTAAGCGACTGAATGAACAATGGAAAATCATCTTAAGAAGATGCCCTCCCCTCTACTTTCACTAGTGCCTATCCTCGTGCTGGTAGCTCTTTTGTTTGTAACCATACGCACTTTTGGCAGCGACGCGTTGAGCGGCGGAAGCCAAGTCGTATTACTTACCACCACGGCGGTAGCCTCCCTTTTGGCCATGATCTTCTGTAAAGTCAAATGGCGTGATATCGAAGAGGCGATATGTAAAAACATATTGGGAGTGGCCACAGCTATAATTATCCTATTGTTGATTGGCGCTTTATCCGGTAGCTGGATGATCAGCGGTATCGTCCCGACCTTGATTTATTACGGGATGCAAATCATCCATCCGAGTTTCTTTCTGGCCTCTTGTTGCGTGATCTGCGCTGTCGTATCCGTTATGACCGGTAGCTCGTGGACTACCATCGCCACGATCGGTATCGCCTTGATGGGTATCGGTGAGGCACAAGGCTTCGCTACGGGTTGGGTAGCCGGGGCGATTATCTCGGGCGCTTATTTCGGGGATAAGATCTCACCGCTCTCGGACACGACGGTATTAGCTTCTTCCGTAACGCATACCCCTTTGTTCTCCCATATCCGGTATATGATGTTTACGACAATACCTTCTATGGTGATCACGTTGATTATCTTTACCATAGCAGGTTTTACGCATACCTCGAACGCCTCCGGACAAATAGCCGAGTTCGCCGCCTCGTTGAACGAAAGTTTTAATATCTCGCTCTGGCTACTGATCGTACCGGTGGTAACGGGTATATTAATCGCCAAGAAAGTACCGTCTTTGATCACCTTGTTTATCTCGACAGCGATGGCGGGGGTGCTCGCAATCTTTTTCCAGCCTCATTTATTGCAAGAGGTAGCGGGAGCATCGGTAGCGGATGCCTCCTCCCTGTTTAAGGGATTATTCATGACATTCTACGGGAGTACCCAAATCGATACGGGCAACGAGGCCTTGAACAGCTTGGTCGCCACCCGGGGTATGGCGGGTATGATGAATACGATCTGGCTGATCATCTGCGCCATGTGCTTCGGTGGTTCCATGACGGCCAGCGGTATGCTGGAAAGCCTTACGTCCGTATTCCTGCGCTTTATGAAACGGAGGGTCGGCATGGTGGCGTCTACCGTATTCTCCGGTTTATTCTTGAATATCGTTACGGCCGATCAATACATATCTATTATCCTTACCGGAAATATGTTCAAGGATATCTACAAGAAAAAAGGATATGAGAGTCGCCTGTTAAGCCGTACGACGGAAGATTCCGTAACCGTAACGTCCGTGCTGGTACCGTGGAACACCTGCGGCATGACGCAAGCCACGATATTAGGCGTAGCGACCCTGACGTATCTTCCTTATTGCTTCTTTAACCTGATCAGTCCGTTGATGAGTATTACGATGGCCGCCATTGGCTTCAAAATAAAGCAACACCATGAAGAAGATCAGAGTATCATTGTTAACTAAAGTCGTTATCGCTATCGCCGCCGGCGTATTGTTCGGCCAGTTTTTACCGGGAGGAATCGCACGTATCTTTGTAACCTTCAATTCATTGTTCGGCAACTTCCTATCGTTCTCCATCCCTCTAATCATATTGGGGCTGGTGACTCCCGCTATCGGAGATCTGGGTAAAGGAGCCGGAAAGCTATTGTTGATAACCGCCTTGATCGCCTACGGTTCAACAGTCTTCTCGGGTTTCTTCACGTTCCTGAGCGGATCGGCTATATTCCCGCACATACTACCGACCAACACGGAATTGACGGCGATGGAGAATCCCGAAGATTTCATGCTGACACCCTACTTCACGGTAAATATGCCGCCTTTAATGGATGTCATGACAGCCTTGCTGCTATCCTTTACGATTGGCCTAGGGCTTTCTAATATAGCAGGAACCACCCTGCGTGACTCTTTCACGGATTTCAAGGAAATTATCATTAAGCTAATCGAGGTGGTTATCATCCCGTTATTACCGCTCCATATTTTCGGTATCTTCCTGAACATGACCGTGAGCGGACAAGTCATGAGTATTATCACGATGTTCCTCAAGGTTATCATAGTCATCTTTGTCTTACATGTATTATTGTTATTGATTCAATTCACGATAGCCGGAACCATAGCCGGGAAGAATCCGCTCCGCCTCTTGAAGAATATGTTACCGGCCTACGCTACGGCTCTAGGGACCCAATCCTCCGCCGCCACGATTCCCGTGACACTGGCGCAGGCTGTCAAGAATGGCGTACGGGAGAATATAGCGATCTTTACCGTACCGCTTTGCGCCACGATCCATCTGGCAGGTAGCACCATGAAGATCGTAGCTTGCGCTATGGCTATCATGATCATGGCGGGAGAACCGGTTACCTTCTCCAACTTCAGCGGATTTATCATGATGCTGGGAATTACGATGGTAGCGGCTCCGGGGGTTCCGGGAGGGGCTATCATGGCGGCTTTGGGTATTTTGCAAAGTATGCTGGGATTCAATGAGACACTGCAAGCGTTGATGATCGCCCTTTATATTGCCATGGATAGTTTCGGCACCGCTTGCAACGTGACGGGAGATGGCGCTATCGCTGTCGTGGTGGATAAAATAGCCGGGAAAAACACCCCATAGTTACCTAGAGTAGCAGGAAGCCATAAGCGCCTCCAAGGTATCGACCTCTTTTTCCCGCATCATCGTAAGGGCGATATGGGCACAGGCGTAAGCGTCGGCCATGGCGTTATGATGTCGGGTAAGGTCGTAACCGCAGTGGGCGGCTACTGTCTGCAACTGATGATTTACCAGAAATGGGTACATCTTCCGGGATAGACGGCAAGTGCAATAGAAGGGATATTTCGGATAGGCTAAGTCATATACCTCGTGGGCGGCTTTCAAGCATCCCTCATCAAACGGACTGTTATGGGCAACAAGGGGGAGATCCTTTAGTTTCGGGGCGATGCTTTCCCAAGCCTCCTCAAAACATAACGCGTCATTCGTATCCTCAGCGCTCAACCCATGTATAGCCGTAGTCCAACGGGTATAGAAATTAGGGGTAGGACGTACCAAGGTATAAATGCTATCTACTACCCAGTCATCCTCCAATATGGCGATACCTATACTGCAAATACTGCTCCGCTTTCCATTAGCGGTCTCAAAGTCAATGGCTGCGAATCGTTCCATAGATAGATTACTAGTTTTTAATCCGTTTACTATTTATTTATTTGTAGAGACGGGGCGTGCTCCGTCTCACCACTATCTGATAGTATTTTAATTACTATTTTGTCGGGATGAGACGGGGCACGCCCCGTCTCTACAAATAGCCTATCGTTATTTATGACTCCAGTCCCTTGGTGCGGGGACAGGGGCTAGCGGTTTGCGTTCTTTTAATTGTTTCATGACTTCCTCGATAGCACGGTCTAATTGTTGATCCTCACCGTTCCATTCCTTGATGGGGTCGTTATCGATCAAGATATCCGGATCCACACCATGGTTCTCGATAATCCAGTTACCCGTCTTCGGATCATAACTCGTGAAGAAAGGCACACGGATATCCGTACCGTCCATATAAGGAAGCGGGCCGCTAATACCGATGATACCGCCCCAAGTACGGGTTCCAATCAATTTACCTAAGCCAAGCGCACGGAAGCCCCACGGGAATAAATCGCCATCGGAAGCGGAATACTTATTGATCAAGCAAACTTTCGGGCCAACCTGTACGGCATCCGGTACGGTCCCGATCAAAGAAGAACCCCGGCGCATTGTCAAACGATACGGCTCACGAGACAGACGTTCCAGAATCATCGGGGAGACATTTCCACCGCCATTCGCACGATCATCGATAATCAAACCTTCTTTATCCAATTGCGGATAGAAATAGCGGGAGAACTCATTCAAGCCTTCCGGCCCCATATCCGGGATATAGATATAACCGACCTTACCGTTCGTCGCCTTATCTACCTTCTTGATATTATCTTGGATCCAATTATAGTGATACAAAGAATATTCTTCCGCCAACGGACTGACCACGATCTTACGAGCGCCCGCCAACTGAGGCTTGCTATTCAAAGACAACTCGGTCGGAACGTTCGCCTTTCCGATCAACAACTTATACATATCGTTCACGCTATTCGTAGGTACTCCGTCTATAGCGACGATATACTCTCCGGCCTTCGCCTCAACACCCGGCTCTGTCAATGGAGAACGTAATTCCTTACTCCAAGAAGCCCCCGGCAGGATCTTTTCCAAGCGGAAGAAACCACTCTTATCCCGAGAAACCTCAGCACCTAGCAGACCCATCGATACCCGTTTAGGACTTTCCACCTCACCGGGGTTCACATAAGCATGCCCTACTCCCAGCTCGCCGATCATCTCGCCAATAATATAATTCAAGTCCAAACGTGTTTTCACGTAAGGAAGAAGGGCGGCGTATTTCTCCTTGATCGCCTTCCAATCCTTGCCATGCATATTCTCCAGATAGAAACCATCCCGGAAAGCACGCCAAGCCTCATCGAAGATTTGCGCCCATTCCTTCGTATAGTCTACCGTGATCTTCATATTCGCCAGATTAACCGGCTTACTTAAATCCGCTTTACCCTTCGGTATATCGGTTACGAATAGTTGATCGTCCTTAAAGAAAACAGCTTTCTTGCCAGCCGGATCAACCATCATAGCGGCATCGCTAACGGTTTCCTCTTTCTGTTTCTTCAAGTCAAACATCTTCATGCCGCCTTTCGTGAAATAATACACGTTCGTTCCATCGGAATAAAGATCGTAGTAATTCGATCCCGGCAAGGGGAGCTTAACGATTCGATCCGTGATACCCTCTATATCAATCTTTACGACCGGAGTAGAAGCCTCATTCTTTGTCTCGTCCTTTTTAGAGGCATCCGCTTTCGCCGGGGTAGATTCAATGGCTACCTCCGCATCCGTTTCCATAAACGGGGAAGCGGTATCCTTAGACAATAACGCCAGATATACGCCACCCATATTATTATACACATGATTCCATTCCGTTTGGCTATACGTAGGATTGAAATCACGGGCGGAAGTGAATACCAGATATTTGCCATCCGTACTGAATACCGGAGAATAAGACTCGTACCATTTATCGGTCACGGGATATTCTTTCTTACCCGCGATATCGTAGACATAGACGATCGAGAAATTATTATCGGACACACGGGAATAAGTCAACCAATTATTATCCGGAGAGAAACTTACGTTGCGGGCTTCACCTAACAGACTTTGTGAGATAGTTGTTAGCTGTTTGTTAGATACGTCCAAAAGATTGATCCGATTTTTACGATCCGTATAGACAATCTTCTTGGAATCCGGACTCCACTGGAAAGTACGGATATACGTATCGTTATTCTTGGTCAACAGGGTAGGCTCGCCCCCCTCGGAATCTTGGAGATACAGCTCGGTCTCGCCGGTAGCATCGGAGATATAGGCAATATACTTTCCGTCTGGAGACCATTGAGCGTCACGTTCGTGCGCTCCCGGAGTACGGGTGATATTTTTCGTAACCCCTTTATCTACCGGGATATTGAATACCTCGCCACGAGCCGTCACCACCATACGCTCACCTTTTGGGGAGAGGCTGGCACTCGTGATATATTTGGAGCCATCCTTGATCTCGCTACGTGCGTAGACATTATCGGAGGCCAGGGTTACGTTCACTTTCTCCGGTTTCTTCGACGCCGCATCCATCTTATAGATATAGCCTCCATTCTCGAAAACGATCGTATTGCCGAAGCTGCTAGGGAATTTCACGTCGTACTCGGTGAAGTTCGTCACCTTACTTGTTTGTTTTGTCTTCGTATTGTAAACGAACAAGTTCATCGTGTAATCCCGATCCGAAAGGAAATAGATCTCATCACCAATCCACATCGGAAAGATATCTTGCGCCTCATTGTTCGTGATATTCTCTACACTTTTCTTCTCCGGATTATACACCCAGATATCATCGGCCATACCGCCCTTATAGTATTTCCATGTACGGAACTCACGCATTACCCGGTTGTAAGCCAATCGTTTTCCGTCGGGCGAATAGCTACAAAAGCCGCCCTCGGGCAAGGGAACCACCTCGGAAAGGCCACCTTCTTTATTTACCGTATATAACTTACCGGAGAACCCATCGCTGATGCGGTTGCGGTAAACAATACCATTACCGTCCGGTGTCCAAGTCATCACAATATTATTCGGCCCCATGCGATCGCCCAGATCATCACGGCTATTCGTAGCCGTGTAAGTGATACGCAATGGCTCACCGCCGGAAGAGGGCATCGTGTACACTTCCGTATTACCGTCGTACTGTCCCGTAAAAGCGATCGTCTTACCATCCGGGGAGAAACGGGGAAACATCTCATACCCCACATACGATGTCAATCGCTGTGCCTCACCACCTGTAGCCGGGACCTTATATAAATCGCCAGCGTACGAGAATACAATCTCTGAACCATTTGTAGCCGGAAAGCGCATTAATCTCGCCTCATCCGCCGCCATCAACAACGTAGGGATAGCGACAGCCGCCAATGCTGTTAAAATCATTCTTTTCCTCATAACCAATCTTTTCTTTTAATCATATCTGTTCTATCCGTTTTTAGTTGGCCCAATAGCGGGTAGGACCTCAAATGTACATAAAAAGATCCAAAATCCAAGTCAAGTCCCTTATATATCCGATCCTAGAAAAAGTTTTAGAATCTCTAATTTATTACTACCTTTGCGCCGGAAATCAAACAATGATACAAATAAGATGAACAAGAAGCTTCTGAACAACTCAAAAAGATGGTATACCCGGGCTTTCTCGGGTAACACGATCGTGCATGTTCATTGGTTCAGCGGTTTTGTCTAAATCCATCCATACTCTTCTTGAGAGGACTTCTTTTTATAGTTCTCTTCTTACACCTACATCTAGGTCTTAATTGCACTCAAGTTTAACTTCTGCGGAAAAGAGGAAGTATTCGTATGCTTCGTTTCCGGAGAAAAGATGTCTTGCGCATCTCAAAATACAATATGCTTATGTTTATCATTCTAGGTCTATTAGGTCTGGGGATAAGCGTCGGTTATTTATGCCGACACGTCCCCGCTTTCAAGGGATTGGAACATTCCATCTCTTATACGATTTTCGCAATGTTGTTCATATTTGGTATTACCATAGGAGCCAACCAATCTTTGCTGAATAATATTGGTGAGTTTGGAATACAAGCAGCCATACTTGCTATTTGCGGAGTATTGGGAAGTCTGGTAGCATCTTTTATCGCTTATAAATTATTTATCAAGAAAGGAGGTCTCAATGAAAAATAACCTAATCGTTATCTTATGTTTCACAGCGGGAATCTTTTGCGGAACCTTCGCCAACACGACTATCTCCACGTATTGCGAAAAACTACCGCAATTCTTGCTATACGCCCTCGTTATCCAAGTAGGATTGAATCTGGGAGCAAACGCCGAATTAGGAAAGATGGTAAAGGATATCCGGTTTTCCAGTTTGTTACTGCCGTTCTTTACGATCATCGGCACGTTAGTATTCTCTGCGGCGGCGAGTTTGTTATTGACCTCGTGGAATATATATGATTGTATGGCTGTAGGAAGCGGATTCGCCTATTATTCCTTATCCTCCTTGCTTATCGTACAACTGAAAGAGGCGTCGGCAGGGATAGAGATCGCTTCGCAACTTGGGGCTATCGCATTATTGGCTAATATCATCCGGGAAATGTTAGCTTTATTCGGGGCACCGCTGTATGCCTCTTTCTTTGGTAAATTCGCTCCGGTATCCGTGGCGGGAATCAATTCTATGGATGTCTGCCTTCCGGTTATCAGCCGGTATTCCGGAAAGAATATCGTACCTGTGGCTATTATTCACGGGATTATCCTCGAGATCAGCGTGCCGTTGCTTATCTCGCTCTTTTGCAAGTAGAAGCAGGATTTATCCTCGATACCCGCTATAGACACAAAAGAGGATGCGTACATTATATCGACGCATCCTCTTGTTCCTTTATCCGTACTTCCTCCTCACGGAGGTACTTACGGACCTCTTAATTTATTACTTTAGTATTAATATTAATCCAACTCCCGCCTGTTCATCCGTCACGGATTACTTGGATCGATACCCGCACGGGAATTGTATGATTATCTTATTTTGTTAAATTCTTATTTAACGATAGCCTTAACAGCTTCCTCACCATCAACAGCCACTGCTACGATACCGGCAGGAACAGAGATTGTAGCGTTATCGGAAGTAAGAACGGTCTCAGCGATTACCTTACCCAAGATATTCGTGATAACTACAGACTTACCAGCTGCGCCTTGAACGGTTACGGTACCGTTACCGGCTACTACAGAGATGCCTTCAGTGGCGATCTCGTCATTAGAAGTAACGAACTGATCCTCTTCTGTCATACGTTGAACATTGAAAACCAACGCTCCATCACCACCAGTTTTCGTAGAAGAGAATGTAGCGGCCTTATCTGTTAATACCAAGCAACCATTATGCATCTTCAACCATGCGGCAGCGTCTATCGGAGCGATCGCACGATCCTTGTCACCCTTAACCGTACGATAAGTCTCATTTGCGGCATAAACATTAGACTCAATCAAGAAAGAGTTATCATTACCTTCCTCGGCCACGTTACCTGCCTTATCCGGGTTTACATAACGGAACGACCAAGTAACATTCTTATGGTTATCACCCGCCAAGTTCACAATGAAACGTTCCAAACCTGCCTTTTTGTAATTAGCGATGATCGCTGCCGTATCCAAATCAGCCGGGGCCATTTTCTCGAAGCCATTCGTCAATACATACAAGCTGTCGCCCATGTGGATCGCCTCAACAAAGCCAACGCGAGTGTAAGCGCTATTGACGCTACCGCTTGTGCTCAACATATACGGATTAGCGGAAGCCTTACGATCGATCACGATCTGTGCAGAATCGGAGAAGTTAACCAGATACTTACCATAGTGATAGCCAGCGTTAGCCGGAGTAGCATGACCACAATGAGCAGCATCTACTAATTTACCATTATTGTCGTAGTGGTTGTGAGCGTATGTACAAGGAACACCCGGAGTACCCGGTACATCTACGTGAGCCGTAGATATTAAATATTGAGGCTTGATGTTACCTGCGCCACGATTTACCCAAGCTGTATCGATATGGAAGAACAATTTTCCATCAGCCTTACCTTGATTCCAGATACCGGCGTAGTTAACCACCTTATCTTGCAAGTTCTTATTCCACTCATCCATCAAATACTCACCACGTACGCTCTCTACAAATGCCAAGCTATCGCAAGCATCTGTATTGCTTTCGCCCAGAGCCGTGTTGTTGAAACGACGATACAATGGAGAGTCATCTGTTACGACCGCAAAGGCAGAAGTACGGATCTCACGGTTCAAACCATTTTCAAACTTGTCATCTGTAGAACCTTGCGTCAAGTTCAAGGAGTTATCATCAACAGAAACTTTCTTACCGTTTTGAGCGGCGTTAGAGTTATAGTAAGAAGAATTAAGGCCATTCGTAAAGCTAATCTCTGCCAATTCGATAATGCCAGTAGTGCTATTAGCCTTATAAGCATAAGCTTTCTCTATATTACTATTATCTTCTACTAAATACTTTCCATCCTTATCGAACAATGGGGAAGAGCTATTTACTGTCAATGTAGGAACTATAACCTTTGCACCATTTACTTCAACTTGATCAGTATTCTTGAGACCCGCATACTTCGGCTCATAAAATGCATTAGCTGCATTAACGTTATAATATCTGATATTAGCCTCTACCAACGCATAGTAATGCTTGCCATCAATGCAATTGTTCTCTTTCAAGAAGAATGGTTGAGGAGTAGAACCTATTTCATATTTCTTGCTACTTTCGCTATAAGTTAGATAACCACCGTTTTTCTCAATATAGTAAACATTTCTTACCAAGCTGTCACCTACACCGTAGTGATCATCCTTAGCGACGATTCGCAAGCGGAAGTTAGCCTTCTCACCATTCTCGTCAACGCGAACCGCAGATTCATCAACATTCAAATATTTATCCAATGCCAAACCATGCAAATAGTTGAACACATAAGTCTGGACTTTAGCGGAATCCTCGGATACATAGCGATAACCTAACTTCAAGTCTTTAGCCAAGCTATCCTCTACTTTTGTTACACTAAGCGTATCAGCGACAGTCCCATTGTAGAAGAATACGTCATCGCTACCATCAACAGCGTACAACTGAACAGTCTTATTATTCAACGCTACTGCGCTCTCTGAAAGCTCAGGGAACTCACGGTTCTTAACCGTAACAGGAGCCGTAGAAGAAGTTCCATTCTTCACAATTGCCCATTGAGCAGCCGGCATATGCTTGAACTCTTGGTTAACAGCTTGTTCAGCCCAACCAAATTCACCAGCCAAGTTAGCCAACGCATAAAGACCATTCTGACCTCTCTTGGTGTTACCACCCGTAGTTTTGTATTTGATCAAATAAACACCATCAGCCAAAGTTGTCGGTTTCAAACCAGAGAAGTTCGTACCGATCTTGATAGTAACATTTTGATCGCTAATGCTCGGAGTTTGGTTGTAGCGAACTGTCAATACTCTCTTCCCGGCCAAATCAGGAACATAAACATATTGTCCTGTACCGGCGGTATAAACATCGACAAGACTTGTATTTAAAGCAGATGTCGGCGTAACATCCGATGCCGGCCATTTAGCACCATTGACCTTCGCAAGCTCAGCTTTATATTGATCATCCGTAGTACCATCCTTCTTTATAATCTGATAGGCTACATTATAAACTTGAACAAGAAGTTTGTCATTCTTCGCATCGTACGTAAACTTAAATTCGTAAGAACCTTTATCACGACCTTTCGCATCCATCTCGTCATAAGCGAACTTGACAAACTTATCGGACTCAGTTCCCGTATAATAAGCGGTATCTACTACAACATATTGCTTCTTATCGTCTACCTTCTTCCCGGTATACAACTTTACATAGCCGTTCTGAACACCTGTCTCAGCTTCTAGCTTGGTATCCGTAAGATGATTAGCCTCACCTGTAGATACGGTAGGAGTCATTGTCAAGCCAAAGGAGCCTTCTTTAGATACAGATTTCAGCAATGTATTCAAGGCAGTTTTATCCAAAGGAACACTTGCAGGAAAATCATTCACGTTAATATCTAAAGCTAACGCACCAGCATGCGAAGAATTAGATGCCTTATCTTTGGCTAAATAGAAAGAGCTTCCATTTTGAGCAATATAGACAACAGAGTCTGACTTAAAGTAAGAAACCAATGCTCCGTTCTCTACAATCCACTCATTAGCGCTACCGCCTAAAGTTAAAACTGAAGAAGTAGCAGGAGCTGTCTTTACAGCAAGAGCAGGATCAAAAGACAAAGGCAAACCAGTAGCCTTATTCTCTAATGAATAAATAGTCTTTCCTAAAGAAGTCTTCATTGCGGAAATTTTCCACGTAGCAGGATTCAAGTTATCCAAGGAAGAGAGAGTAGAGACAGTCCCAACTTGGCCGAACTGAGCGGCAGTAGTTGTCTGGGTAGCTACAGATAAATAAGCTGAGCCTCCTTTCAACAATACTTGATCTCCTACCTTCACAGCCCCCGCAGAAAAAGCAGTCGCTAACATAGCACTAGCTAAAAGCGTAGTAATCTTTTTGTTCATAAATTCAAAATTTAATATTAATAATAGTGTTAATTAAAGTCCATCCCGTCGTTTAGCACCCTTGTTTTACCCGAAAACGACTAGTCTAAACGATCGTTTAGATCTTGCGTTTTTTAGTGCAAAAACGGGAGGTTTGTTGAAGGAATCGGTTGTTTCGTAGATGATAACCTATCCTATTGATAAGAAAGAGAATAAGTGGTAAAAAAATAACGCTGAAGGGTTGTAAGTATCGAAGAAACGCGTACCTTTGCAAATGACTAAAAGAATCGATCGTTTAGACTAGCCGTTTCTATCTATTATATAATGTACGCATGTACATTAATATATAGTATCCATCCATAACCGCATAATAAATACAAATACAAACATTCACATGCAATCATTGCGAATACTACAAACGTATAATCCAAGGCTTGTCAAGCCATAAGCTTACGAGGCAGTAGAATCTCAGTGGGGATAGGCATATCGGTTAGCCATGCGAAATAGGAAGAACTTCGGGTCAGTAGCAAATCTTACTTATAAAAACAAGGTATCTTAGTTTCATCGCCCCATACACCTAAGATACTTCGCCAATGAACTTAGGATACTTTCTCAATGAAACTAAGATACTTTTTTTCATGAATAGCTAACTCATACGCCCATCCACACTGAGTTTCTACTGCCCCCTTACGAGTTGAGAAGTGATTAGTTATTCGCTTGGAGAACTTTATGCTAGCGGCTTAGTCTATTATTTAATGTTATCTTTATACGTGAAAAGAATAAGTCAACCACACCAAATTTGATCTCTTAAAAAGTACAATAAGCCTAATATTTAAAGATTGTTATTTACATTTCTGATAATCAGCATATAATAAGAATTGATCAAAATGGGAGCCGATTACTATCCATAGTATTTTGCACTACTATTAATACTAATCGTACTTTCTATAAATAGTAAAGCTGACTACCATGAATCTGCTTTTTAAGAAATATACAATAAACAGGATGTGCGATACGAAAATAAACCTTACCTTTGGAGCAGTAATCACCTAAAACCATTTAACTATGGCACAATACGTAGACATCATGACTGATGCTGGATTTAAGGCTGTCTTCCAAGACAAGCAAGTTACCATCAAGTTCCTTAACGCCGCCCTAGCCGGCGAACGACAGATCAAGGACATCACCTACCTCGACAAGGAGATCAAGCCCGAGATTGTCGAGAACCGTACCATCATATTCGACCTGCTCTGCGAGGACGTGTCCGGGGCCAAGTTCATCCTAGAGATGCAGAATTGTCCCCAGTACTATTTCTTTAACAGAGGTTTTTATTATCTTTGTCGCATGGTGGCCCGGCAAGGACAAATCGGCAAGCAATGGCAATATCGGTTGCTACCCATCTACGGAGTCTATTTCTTGAATTTCAAGTTGCCGGAGTTCACAGACTTCCGTACGGATGTTGTCCTCGCTAACGAGAGGACGGGAAAGGTGTTCAATGAGATCAAGATGAAGCAGATCTACATATCGTTCCCGTTATTCAGTTTAAGCAAGGAGGAGTGCAAGAGCTCCTTCGAACGTTGGATTTATACATTGAAGAATATGAACCTATTTGAACAATCTCCCTTCAAGGAGGAACAGGAGACCTTCCTTCGCTTGCTGGACGTGGCGAACGTCAACTCACTCAGCGAAAAAGAACGTGCGATCTACGAGGAAAACCTAAAGAATTATCGGGATTGGTATGCGACCATCGATTACGCACAAACGGAAGGGATTGAAAAAGGCATGCAGGAAGGGATGCAAAAAGGAATGCAGAAAGGAATCGAGAAAGGCCGTCAAGAGGAAAAACTCCAGATAGCCCAAAAGATGAAGGAGCAAGGACTTGACTCCGAACTTATCGCCCAATGCTCCGGACTTTCTGTTGAAGACATTGAGCGACTATAACCCGAATCAACCGATTCGATTCAATTCGATCCGGGCCGCTTCCATCCACTATCCGGAGGAAACGGCCCGGATTACTTTCGTACATTCACGATACCTAGAAAGCGTAATTAAAATCCAACGGAATAAAGAAACTGACGATTGTTCCGCTCCCCATCCCCTTCTCCTTGCTTTGGACCGAATAGGTGATCTTCTCTTTATTTCTCCTATTCAACAATAGGATCGTACGGTAAAGGACTTTCGTTCCCATCCCCGTACCGTTATGTCCCGCATTCGTAAACGGACGATACCCGGGTCCATTATCCTCTATACGGATATGGATGCCTTTCCCGTCGCGCTCCACGAAAACAGATAATCGCTTCTCGCCCTCGATCGCACACAAGCCATGTTTCACGGCATTCTCTACGGGTATCTGGATCAGCATGGCCGGGAGATAGATTGCGTCCGTGTCAAGGGAGGGATCGAGATTCCATTCCAGACGGAAGTCCGGCCCTAATCCTTGCGCCTGCAAATTCAAGTAAGTCCGGACAAAGCGTAATTCTTCCTCCAACGTGATACTAAGCTTTTCCGTGATCTCCAAACTACTACGTAACAACTCCACCAATCCGGAAAGTTGCGTACGGCGGGAACTTCCTTCTTCCTCCGAGCTAATCTCCCGGTTCAATATATTGAATATAAAATGAGGGGATACACGGTTGCGAATACTCTCCATCTTTAACTTCGTCACCTGATCGATATGGCTTAACCATTGGGCATGCCGTTTACGTTTCATAAAGTAATAAGCCATGCCGCTGACGATCGACAAGATCGCAAAAAGCAAGATCCAAACCCAACGGCTCATTTCCAAGTATTCCATCCGGCCGGCCTGTTGTTTAATAATAGCCTCCCGCTTGAGTAAAGTCGTATCTTGGCTATAACGCATATCGATCTCGGTGACACGCATCTGGGTCCGTTCGCTACGAATATTGTTCTCAATGACGCTATTCTTCGTTTGGTACTCATAGGCACGCCTAAAATCGCCCGTGGTAGCGAAGTAATTCTGCAAGTTCTTATTACGGATCGCTACCATCTTGGGATCTATGCCTACCGTATCCGTGTAACTCCTCAACAATTGATAAGCCAGCCCGGAGTTCCCCTCTTTTAAGGCTAGCGAAGCCTTCAAGGTCGTCAAATGGTACAAGGCCGTCTTATTATTATAGGTATGGAAGTACCTAAACCCTTTTTCCAGATAAAAACGAGCGGAATCCAACTGATCCAGACATAGATAGATCTCCCCTAAATTGATCTCGCATACGTTAGTATAGAAATCCATATGAGTAGGACGTACCACCTCACGGGCTTTCAAGAACCAAGGAAGCGCCTTCGCATACTCTTCCTTGTAATAATAGTAATTTCCCCGGCTATTGCAAAAGGTGAATTTCTCGCTCAAGTTACGAGAATCCAGTTCTTTCTCCGCCAAACGGTAAAAGTGATCGGATAAGTCAAAGTCCCTCAATTCCATATACGTCTCGCCCAAACCAAAATAAATAGGAAAGGACATCCGATCCATAATACCCAATGAATCACTCACGAAAAGAGCTTGGCGAAAGTAGCGGGCTCGCTGATCGTAAGCTCCTTTCCGGGTATATATATCCGCTATATTGATATAAATATCCGGGATTTTATGCTCCATCTCACTCTGCCGGATCTCTTGATACGCCTCGGAATAGCAAAGGAGGGCCGAATCCGTTTTATCCAAAAATGAATAATAATTGCCAACCGTATTTTTCAGCGTCCCTAAGAGTCCATGTATCTTGGGAGACATCGGTACACGGTCGCAATAATCTATAATTGACCGATGTAAAACAAACCCGGAATCATATACACTATTTGCAAAATAAATCTGGCTTTTAGCCGCAAGTAATTTATAATATTTATCGCTATCTTTAGTTAGACTTAAAGCTTCATCCAATGCGGAATGAGCATATCGAGGATTCCGGTAAATCGAATCCATAGCCATATGTTCCAAAGAGTCAATCCGCAGGTTATCAGAAAAAGCAAATGTTTTTTCCGGTAGCTTTCCACAAGAAAACAGAAACACAAAATGAAATAGCAATAATAAAATGGACATAAAAGTAATACACACCCTATATTTAGTCATCATCTTGGCGGTTTTAAAGTTCATATGCAAAAATATTTAAAAATTTAATCTACGCAATTATTTCTCCTAATAAATATCGAAAATCGATTACATTTGTAAATCTAAAATAGAGTACACATGAAAAACTTGATGATTCCTGCGCTGGCGTTATTTTTATCGGCGGCGGCGCAAGCAGACGACAGTCCGTTATGGATGCGTTACTGCGCGATCTCCCCGGACGGGCAGACGATCGCATTTTCTTACCAAGGGGATATCTACACGGTCCCTTCTTCCGGAGGAAAAGCCCGGCAGTTGACAACACATCCGGCGCATGATACCCGTCCGGTCTGGTCGCCCGACGGACAGAGAATAGCCTTCGCCTCCAACCGTAGCGGCAACTTCGATGTATTTCTCATGAACAAGGAGGGAGGGGAACCCAAGCGGCTCACCACCCACTCCACAAACGAATATCCCACGACTTTTAAGGATAACGGACACATCTTGTATCTGGCCAACGTATTGCAAGATGCCAAGGATATCCAATTCCCCGGCACCCGCTTTATGCAAGTCTATGAGATAAGCACGGACGGAGGAAGGCCGGATTTATATTCTTCGTTATACATGGAAAATATAGCCCTCAGCAAAGATGGCAGTAAATTATTATACAATGACTACAAAGGTTACGAGGACCCTTGGCGCAAGCATCATCAATCTTCTATCACCCGTGATATCTGGTTATGTACGCTTGGAAAAGATCGCTCTTTCCAGAAAGTAACCACTTTTGGCGGTGAGGATCGTAATCCTGTATGGGCCGCGGATGGGGCGTCTTTCTATTACCTAAGCGAGGAGAAAGGAAGCTTTAACATCTTCAAGAAGGATTTGGCAGGCAACAGCGAGAAACAAATCACGACGCATACCACCCACCCCGTGCGTTTCCTTACCTCCGATAATTCCGGGACTCTATGCTATAGTTACGACGGCGAGATCTATACCGTTAAGGAAGGCCAGAAACCTGCCAAGGTGAATATCCAGATCGTCGCGGATAAGATCGAGAACGACGTGATCCATCGTCTTCTGACCGATGGAGCTACGGATATCGCCGTCTCCCCGAATGGAAAAGAGGTAGCGTTTATCACTCGTGGCGATGTTTACGTAACTTCTATTGAATACGAGACGACTCGTCAAATCACGAACACGCCGCAACAAGAGCGCAATATAGATTTCAGTCCCGACGGACGTTCATTGGTATATTCCGCCGAACGGGAAGGAACATGGGGGATCTACGAAAGTAAACTTACACGTGACGAAGATAAGCAATTCACTTACGCCCCGGAATTGAAAGAGGAGCCTCTTGTAGTCTCCGGACAAACCTCGTTCCAACCCTTATACTCTCCGGATGGCAACGAGGTGGCTTTCCTTGAGAACCGCACCACCTTACGTGTTATCAACCGAAAGACCAAGCAGGTCCGCACCGTATTGGACGGGAAATACCTCTATTCGTATAGCGATGGAGACCAGCATTTTCAATGGTCGCCAGACAGCAAATGGTTCTTGGTTGATTACATCTCCATCGGAGGATGGAACAATACGGATATCGCCCTCGTGAAAGCGGACGGTAGCGGCGAGGTAACGAACCTGACGGAAAGCGGTTATTCGGATGGCGACGCGAAATGGGTATTAGACGGTAAGGCCATGATCTGGTCCTCCGACCGTGCCGGTTTCCGCAGCCACGGTAGCTGGGGTGCTGAGCGGGATGTGTACATCATGTTCTTCGACGGTGAGGCTTACGATAAATTCCGCCTCAGTAAAGAAGAACTGGCCTTGGTAGAAGCGGATGAAAACAAAGATAAGGACGAGGATAAGACATCCGATAAAGATTCCGATAAGAAAAAAGAGGATAAGGATAAACCTGTAGCCCCCTTGAAGTTTGATTTGGAGAACCGCAAGGACCGGATTATTCGCCTGACCGCTAATTCATCCTCATTGGGAGACGCCGTACTCGCCCCGAAAGGAGATAAACTATATTATTGCGCCGCTTTCGAGAAAGGCTTTGATTTATGGGAACACGACTTGAAGGAAAAGTCCACTAAATTACTGCTCAAGAATGTCGGTCGAGGCACTCTATTCGCCGATAAGAAAGTAGAGAACCTCTATCTTACCGCCGGCGGCAAACTGAAAAAGATAGAGTTGAAGGATAGCAAGGAAAAACCGATCGCTTTCAAGGCCGAGTTCGCTTATCGTCCGGCAGAGGAGCGTGCTTATATCTTCCATCACGCTTGGCGTCAAGTCTTGGATAAGTTCTATGATCCGACACTCCGGGGCATGGATTGGAAAGGGTATGAGACCGCTTACGCCCGTTTCCTTCCGCATATCAACAACAATTTTGATTTCCAAGAGATGCTCTCCGAGCTATTGGGCGAGTTGAACGGCTCCCATACGGGCGCTCGTTACAATCCGGGACTAACCGGGCCGGAAACCGCCAGCTTAGGCGCTTTCTTCGATAACGCATACACGGGCGACGGATTGAAGATCGAGGAAATCATCGCCAAAGGCCCGCTGACATTGGCCGACAGCCAGATAAAGAAAGGCTGTATCATCGAGAAGATAGACGGAACACCGATAAAGAAAGACGCCGATTATTATCCACTGCTAAGCGGTAAAGTCGGTAAGAAAGTAATGCTTTCTGTCTATGATCCTACCAGCAAACAGCGTTTCGAGGAACAGGTAAAAGCGATCAGTAACGGAGAGCAATCGAACCTCCTTTATAAAAGATGGATCGAGAATTGCCAAGAAACCGTAGATAAATTATCGAACGGGCAAATCGGATATGTACATGTGAGAGGTATGAACAGCGAGAGTTTCCGCGAGGTCTATTCCGCCTTATTAGGCCGTTGCCGGAATAAGAAAGCCGTGATCGTGGATACCCGCCATAACGGAGGTGGCTGGTTGCATGATGATCTGGCTACCTTATTGAGCGGCAAGGAGTATCAGCGCTTCGAGCCGCGCGGACAATACATCGGTAGCGATCCTTACAATAAGTGGACCAAACCGTCCTGTGTCTTGATCTGCGAGGATAATTACTCGAACGCTCATGGTTTCCCTTGGGTTTATAAGACCTTAGGTATCGGCAAGCTGATCGGCGCCCCGGTTCCGGGAACCATGACAGCCGTATGGTGGGAAACGCAGATCGATCCGACCTTGGTGTTCGGTATCCCGCAAGTAGGCGTGAAAGATATGCAAGGCAATTATCTGGAAAACCAACAATTGCAACCGGATGTAGAGGTGTACAATACTCCCGAGGCGCAGCTCTCCGGCGAGGACACGCAATTAAAAAGAGCGGTAGAAGTGATGCTGCAAACTGTAAAATAGCTTTTCTAGGCCTCGGAAATGACTTTTCAACCTTGTAAAATGCCTTCCGAGGCCTCGGAAATGACTTTTCAACCTTGTAAAATGCTTTCCGAGGCCTCGGAAACGACTTTTCAACCTTGCAAAATGCTTTCCGAGACCTCGGAAATGACTTTTCAACCTTGCAAGGTGGTTTCCGAGATCTCGGAAGCCTCTTTCACTCACATCGAACAGAAGAAAGAAACGAAAAACGGAACCGTGAAGTCCACCAAGATCCCGTGAAAGATAGAGACAAAGACCAAATCCTTTCCACAATAACGGGTGATAATCGGCAATGTCGTATCCATCGTAGTAGCTCCTCCCGCGCAGATCGGAGATAGCCTTCCGAAATATCTAACGAACAACGGAGCGCCCAGCAAGGCGAATATCTCACGGATAATATTAGCGATCAAGGCGATCGTCCCTAACTCCGCCGCCAATTGCGCCCCCAGCGTCGGTTCTTTTAGCTCTGTTATCAAGATGGAGGATAATGAATAATAGGCGAAACCGCTTCCGACCGCCAAACAATCGAACACGCTCCATTTGGTAAGAGCAAGGCTGATCAGGGCGGAGAAGCTCAACGTCCCGATAATAGTAGCCAGAGGCACCAATAAGAGTTTCGGCCGTATACTCGATAAAATATCTTTCAGTTTCTTATCGCTTCCTATGCTAATCCCTACTTGAAACATCAAGAGGTAAAGTACATAAACCGTTATATCATTCTCGATAATGACCCCGGGCAGATAACCGCTCCATCCCAGCAAGCACCCCAAGGCAAAGAAGCCCACGACGATCAAACTCCCTTTCATCCCCGGCTCCTTTCCTTAAAAAAGAAATGATAAACTCCCCACGCCGCCAAGACGCTCCCCAACGTACCGGCCGAAGCGATCAACAAGGCTTGCCCACCCAATGTCGTAAGATTATTCACGATAGACTCATTAGCCCCTACCGAAATTCCCAGCAGGAACAAAAGAAGAAGAATTGTATAAGAAATAGGCTTACCGATCTTTTGCAGCCATTCTACTTTACGAAAGAAATACCCGACGGCAATGCCGCAGAACATGATTCCGATTACTGTAAACATCCCTTTGTAGTTTTTGCCGCGAAGTTAACAGAAACTCACAGTACCACAAAGCGGCTACTTCTTCGTTTTCTTGAATTTCACGGGAATCTGCATACCTCCGGCGTCGGCCATTCCCTCTAACTCATTTCCTTTCTGGGTCATAGTTAAGTCTACAGGCGTTCCATCCACATAAAAAGAGCTGGTATAGGTATCTCCTTTCGCCTTGATATCATTTATCTCCAAGGTACTACCTTGTATATTCACTTTAGCGGTCAACTTGCCGTTCTCTTGCTTTATCTGAAAACTTCCATCTTGATATCCATACGGAGCGTCGGGGGCAGAGAAGGACCAATCGCCTACGAACTTACTGAGATCTGCGGCTTTATCCTGTGCCGAGATCGTGATACAAAACAAAAGGCATAAAAGGGTGGTAAAGGCTTTCTTCATATTCGTTCCCATAATCTTATGTATTAAATGAGTAATAGATTTAAATAACGTTCCAAATGTAGTGATTAATTTTCGATCTTCCGAGATATGTTCTAATATACGAGCATCAAATTCTTTCCCCAAAGGGGGTAATGCCTCGGCCTCATGAGATACGAACCAAGCCTTATAAGGTAATAAGTCGGGAGGTACCACCGCTGAGGAGAAAAACTGGCGTAATTCCCGCTCTTCCTCCACGGATGTGGCGCATTCCCAATATTTATCCAGCAACTTATTTATTCGTTGATAGTCCATACACGATCCATAAACAGATTACCTTACCGCATACCGCTCCATCCTTTCCTTATTTCCGGAATACGTTTCCCTCAATGCCAGATTACGCGCTACCATCATGCAATAGGAAGGTAAGTTCTCAATGACAATCCAGCTATCCCGGTCTTCCCAAACCTTAAGCAGGGCTTCCTGAACGATCTGCTCAGACTTCTCCACGTCTCCGGTAATCCGGAAAACAACCCGGAAAAGGTTATTCTTCAGCGGCAATATCTTTGTCGTAAATTCGTTTGTTCCCATACTTTTTTATCTATAAGACGAGCCAAGCCCGAAAAAGGTTGCAGATTTTAAAAGGAAATTTCCAATATTCCCCCAAAGCCATTATCTTTGTGACAGATGATTGATAATTCGCTTATTACAAACTAAATCAATAATAACAGTGAAAAGAACGATCTTATTTTTTCAGGCCGCTCTTGCCTGCCTGCTGGTAGGATGCAAGCAAGCGCCGGAGTCGCCGCGACTACAAGATGAGGTGAGGTATGTAGACCCATTCATCGGAACCGGGTTCCATGGACACACATTCCCCGGAGCTACCCGTCCGTACGCGATGGTACAACTAAGCCCGGATACCCATATCTTGGGATGGGACGCAAGTAGTGGTTACCATTATGATGATGACCATATCTACGGGTTCAGCCACACGCATCTTTCTGGTACGGGTATCGGCGATCTGGGTGACGTAGCTTTATTACCTTTCTCCGGTGGAGATTCCATCAAACCAGTAGCTACCTTCAAGAAAGACACTGAGAAAGCGACACCGGGGTATTATGCCGTACGCTTGGATAACTTTGGCATCAACGTGGAATTGACTTCTACGGATCGTGTAGGTTTCCACAAATATACATACGACAATCCCAAAGAACGTCGTGTCCTGCTTGACTTAGGGCATATCCTTCAACCGAACTGGGGACATAAGCTGATCGGTAACCAATATTTACTTGTAAACGACTCCACGGTGGAAGGAACCGTGAAGACACAAGGTTGGGCGCATTTCCATTCTATGTCCTATCGGATTACTTTCTCGGAACCGATCGAGACGGTATACCAATACATCGGGGGGAAATTACGTAAAGACTCCTTGTTCTTACGCCTAAATACAGCAGAAGATTTGAAGTTCCATTACAAATTCGCTGAAAAGGCACAACCGCTTTATGTAAAAGTAGCCTTATCCGTAGTCGATCCGGAAGGCGCCGAGAAGAATCTCGAGGCAGAATTGCCCGGATGGGATTTCGATAAGACCCGTGAGGAATCAACGCATATTTGGAACGAGGCGTTAAACTTGATCCAGATCGAGGCAGATCCGAAAGTCATGGTCAATTTCTATACGGCGCTCTACCATACCATGATCGCCCCCTTCGCTTATCAAGACGTGGACGGACGTTATTTGGGTATGGACAAGAAAGTGCATACCGCCGAACCGGGTTACGTAAATTATTCCGTATTCTCCTTGTGGGATACGTTCCGTGCGCTTCATCCGTTAATGACAATCATTAATCCGGCCCTAGCGACTGATTGGGGTAAGGTACTCGTGCAAGGTTATAAAGAAGGTGGAATATTACCCAAATGGCCTTTAGCCTCTAGTTATACAGGTTGTATGGTAGGATATCCGGCCGTCTCGGTCCTCGCCGACCTTGTAGCGAAAGATTTAGCGGAAGGTGATATGAGCACGTGGACGGAAGCCGGCGTACGTTCTTCCGTTTACCGTGAGGATCTTGCCGAGAAGTTCAAAGGAACCCGTGAGCTGGATCTGATCACGATGCACCCTTACTATAAGGAGAAATATGGTTTCGTCCCCGCCGACTCTGTTCCTGAATCCGTATCGTGGGGATTGGAGATGGCATACGAGGATTGGTGTATCTCCCAAATCGCCAAGAAGGCAGGTAATATAGAGTTGGCGAATGAGTATGCCAAGAAAGCCGAATACTACAAACGCTATTTAGATCCCGAGACGAAAATGATGCGTCCGGTAATGGGCGACGGTTCTTTCCGTACTCCATTCAACCCTCGCTATTCTTCGCATATGAAAAGCGACTATACCGAAGGGAATGCCTTTCAATGGAGTTTCTTCGCACCACATGATATGGATAACTTCATCGCCGCTATCGGTGGCAAGAAAGAGCTGGAAACACGTTTAGACACCCTGTTCACCACCTCTTCCCAGATTGACGGGGCGGAAGCCTCCGGAGATATTACCGGATTGATCGGCCAATACGCTCATGGAAACGAGCCGAGCCACCATATGGCCTATCTTTATAACTGGACAGATTCTCCATGGAAAGGGCAAGGGTATTTAGATTATATCATGCAGAATTTCTACACGAATGAACCGGATGGTATCATCGGTAATGAGGATTGCGGACAGATGTCTGCTTGGTATGTCATGAGCGCCCTAGGTTTCTATCAGGTAAGTCCGGGTATTCCGGTTTACACATTGGGCCGTCCGATGGTAAATAAGGCTTCTATGCACGTAAAAGGCGGTATTTTCGAGATCGTGGCGACCAACAATAGTCCCGCCAATAAATACGTTAAAGAAGTCAAGCTAAACGGTAAAGTCCTAGAGACTCCTTTCATCAGCCACTCCGATATCATAAATGGAGGTAAGCTTGAGTTTATCATGACCGATCAACCGGTAAAATAAATTCATATAAAGAAACATAAAAACAAAGGGCGAATCAGTACACTGGTTCGCCCTTTATCTTATATTTGCCCTCAAACGATTAAATTGAAAAGCTATGTTACTCACAACAACTAACACGATCGAAGGAAAAGAAATTACCCAGTACTTCGGAATCGTATCCGGTGAAACGATCATCGGAGCGAATGTATTCAAAGATTTCTTCGCAGGCATCCGGGATATTGTCGGAGGACGTGCAGGTTCTTACGAGAGTGTCTTACGCGAAGCGAAAGAAACGGCCTTGAAAGAAATGAGCGATCATGCGGCACGAATGGGCGCAAACGCTGTAATCGCCGTAGATCTAGATTATGAGACCGTAGGAGGAAGCGGAAGCATGCTGATGGTTACCGCCGCCGGGACAGCCGTACGCTACCAATAATCCCCAAAATGAAATACTTTGGAGCCGGATTAAGCGAATCACATAAAGAACTAAACCGCATTATCCGTAAACCGGAATTAATAGAGCAAACCAAGGAGCTCTTTCTTGAGATTCATGGAAAATTACACCTCTCTGTGGTGTCTGGTAATGAGAGAAACGAGGTCGATGAGCTAGTCGGAGATTTAAGAGAGGATGAATATGCCATTATGCCTACAGCGAAAGATGAAACCATCGCTTGGGTATTATGGCACATCAGCAGAATTGAGGATCTGACCATGAATATATTAGTTAACGGGGAAAAGCAGATCTTCAATGAAGACTGGCAAACCCGAATGAATTCCCCTATCAGAGACACAGGAAATGCCTTATCTGATAACCAGATTATTCAGCTAAGCAAAAGTCTACGTATTCAAGAACTCTTAGAATACAGGAATGAAGTAGGACGAAAAAGCAGAGAAATCATCCGAACCTTATCTCCCGATGATATACGTCGCAAAATCCCAACTCAAAGGATAAGCCGGATATTAGAAGAAGGTTGTATCACAAATCATGAAGATTCGATTTGGTTGCTTGATTTCTGGGCTAAAAAAGATATAGCTGGTATTTTATTAATGCCTCCTACCAGACATGTCATGTTACATCTAAATGACTGTTGTAAATGGAAGCTAGCAATAAGAGGCAGACATCATTGAAAATTAAACGGCTGGTGTATATACCAAAAAAAGGAGCCAATCTTTCG
>NZ_QTMJ01000035.1:0-1256 GCF_003635485.1 Parabacteroides sp. AF19-14
TAACCTAAACTGTGCAGATAGTCTGCGATGGGTATTTGTTTTACATCTTCGATGTTCATAACATTTTCTTTTTTGGGGATTAAAAAATAGTTGAAAAATGCGCCAGTCCTGTTTAGTTCGTTATATATATACCCGTACCATACTAAACCTGCTTGTTCCGATACAGGGAAATAGTAAGTCCGTTCCTCTTATATATACACCCGGACTAAACCAAACTGACTTTTAATAATGGAAATCGGGATTATAGCGGTAACCCTTGCCCTCTTTCACAATCATGCGCTTGTTCACAAGGAACTTGTTCAGTTCCACATGGATATTGCGCCCACGCTCGTAGCCGATACTTGCATAGCCTTGTTTCAAGGTCTTTAGGACATTCTCGTAACCATATATAACCTGTTTGCCAAAACCGTTTTCCAAAGCCGTCCTGTGCTGTTGCTCCGTCAGTTCTGCCAGTGGAAAGCCCCTGTCTTGGCTGGGCTGCTTGAATACATAACCGTCCACAGCTTCCGGCAATGCGCTGTCGTTGATACGGAATGCGAACGGGTCAAACTCCCGGTCACGTATGTGCATCGCCTTTACCTCGCTTATGTTACCGTCCTGCTGGCTTTTCGTGATTTGCAGGACGGTTTCAGCCTTGTTGTTCAGTTCCGTACCGATATGCCCCCTTGTGTTGTCATCCCCCTTGTTCAAATGCAGTACGGTATGGATATGCAGGTTATATCCGCTTGACCAGCGCATCAAGAGGTTGATTAGGTCTGTCGATTCGCTGGGGCTGTTGATGTCGTACATCAAATCACGGATTCCGTCAATGATGAGCAACCCCACATCGGGCATATTTTCCAGCATATAGCCGATAATCTGCTTCCGCTTGTCGGGTGTCTGCTCCCTTAGCACGATGAAAACAAAATCCTCCCTGTCCTTGTCGGTAGGCAGTCCTGCAAGCCGCAAAATACGCTCCATTACCTTATGGCAATGGTATTTGCTCTGCTCGGTATCTACATAGAGGATTTTCCGTTTGTTCGGTGGCAGGCATGCCGAATACTTCAGTACCTCGTCATTCTTCAACGCTGCCGCAACGATAGCGGAGATGTTGAATGTCTTTTTGCTCTTGGCTTTACCCGTGGATGCGCTGAAATTACCCAGCGTGCCAATGGTAGAGCCGTTCACCCAAAGTATTTCGGGCGGCACTTCATAAGTGTCCGTCACTTTTAGATGAATGGTTTTCCAAAGGGCTGCGAAATCCTCTTTCTGCATGG
>NZ_QTMJ01000035.1:1266-22963 GCF_003635485.1 Parabacteroides sp. AF19-14
ATGGTTTTCCAAAGGGCTGCGAAATCCTCTTTCTGCATGGTGACATCCTGCCCGGCTTCTTCTTTCCTCTTATTTTCCATAATTACGGATTTTCCGGTTTGCGCTCTTGGCGATGGCGAGTGCCGCCTCGTCCTTGTCGTTCACCCTTTTTGCAAGGTTTTCCGCCCACGTGAGAAGCTCTTTCCGTGAGAAAAGCAATTTGTTCCCGTATTTGCGGAACGGCACTTCCTTTTTTGCGGTCAGCTTGTAGAGCCGTGCCTTTGAAATCAGAAAACCGTGTCGTTCCAGCACCTCTACCGCCACATCGGGCGTGAGGTTGTCGGGTTCGTTCCTCGGCTGGGTGAATCCTGCCAATGACTGGGAAACGGTTTCGCTCACGATAGCCCGGAGTTCTTCGGGCGTTGTCAAAATAATGTTTGTCATATTTTCTTCCTTTTTTAGTTATTACTTGGCTACCGTCATAGCCGTTGCAACCGGTTGATGCCGCAAAGGAAGAATAAAAGAAACCGATTATTCAATTACTAATCACTTGACACAGACCGGACAACTTGGGACAATGCAGGACATCCGGCAAGATTGGAGCGGGATAAAAAAAGGGACAAACGATGTATTGGTGATTTTGTCCTTCCAACACACCGTTTGTCCTATGTATGTTAAGTGATTATGCGAATGCCGCTATTTCACATCCTTTAACCTTTCAAGTTGGGAAACGACTTCTTTTATTACGAAATATTTGTTTCCCGACAGCCCTATGTCCGAACGGGATATGAAACCGAGTTCCTCCCACCGGGCTACGGTCTGCCTGCTCACGCCCGCCATTTTCGCCAATGTCTTTTGGTCTATCAGTTCCCTGCCCTCGAATACGGGGTACTTGTATTTACGGGTGGCATGGCTGAACCTTATTTTCTCTATCGCCTTGTCCACGTCTTTAACAGTAGGGGGAATATATGATTTCACTTGCAGTACGGCTTCTTCTATTTCGTAGCCTGCGTATTCGGGATTCTGCGCCAGTTCCCCGTAAATGGCACTGAAACATTCAAGGTGTCTAATCTTCACCGTCTTGGTTTTCTTGTTCGGCATGGCTCAATCGAATTTGGTTAATAACTGCGCATTCCTTATCCGCTCCTCCTGCTCGAAACTGGCGAGGTAGTTCTCCGTGATGGCAAGGCTTGAATGCCCCAAACTCTCGGATATGTAAGCGATGTTCGTTCCGCTGCGTTTTAAGACAGTCGCATAGGAATGCCGGGCGGAATAGGTCGTGAAACGTGGGACACCGACAGCTTGGGCTATTTTAGCCAAAGCGATGTTGCAACGGTGCGTTACCCGTCTGACAATATTGGAAATGACAAATTCGTCCTCCGTGTCTTTGGCATACTTGAAAAGGAAAGTATCGGGATTCCCTTCGTCCGGGTTTCCCCACCGTTTTATAATATCCCGCATTTCGGGAGTGAGCACCGCCCTTATTTCCCGTATATGGTTGGACGTGTGCGATGTCTTGGAGCGTACAAAGCAGATTTCACCGTCCACGATGTTCCCATACCGCAAGAAAAGCATATCCCTGAAATTGATACCGTTGCACAGGTAGGAGAAAAACCAAAAATCCCGGTACTTCTCAACGGTCTTGCTGCCCTTGTATGTCACGACTTTTTTTATCTGTTCCATCGTCAAGGCTAACTTTCGGCTGTTGCCGCTCGGAATCTCGTACTTCCCCCTGCCGAACGGGTATTGGGCTTCTTTCAAAATCCCGTTGCGCCTTGCGTCATTCACCACGCATTTAAGGGCTTTCATATAGAAATTTATGGTGGTGACGGTCTTGCCCTCGTTCCGCAGGAACTTGTCAAGGCGTGACAGCCAGTCCGCAGAAACCGCAGAGAACGGCACGCTGCCGCCTGCGAACCGTTCTATGCTTTTCAACGTGCTGCGGTAGTTATAATAGGAATTTACCTGCCCGTTGAGTTTGAATGCGTCTATTTTCCCCTGTATGGCTGTGTTAAGGGTTGTACCCGTACACCTGCCCAACCTCATGCTGAGCGCATCGAAACAGAAGTCCCCACGTTCCGCAAGGGCTTCCACTTGGCTTTTTATGATGGAGAAACTGTTTTCCACGCTTGCCCGTATCTCAATCAGTCTGCGGCTCTTGCTTTCGGCAAGGATTTCCCAGTCCTCTTTGGACAATTCCTTTCCGGTGGAATAATATTTCTGCTTGCGGTTGTGTATCACTTGTATCTTGACAGGGAACAGACCGCTTTTCTTCGCCCTACGTGCATCCAGTACCGATAGTACGGATATGCCATCTTTTGAATACTTGAACATAGGCTGCCTTGTTTATTGTTATACGTCTATTTTGTACATACGATTTGCATACAAAAATAGAGATTATCGGAAAAAACAGCAAATCAAAAGCCAAATCATTTTCCTAATAATCTCTAAATATCAGTTATTTATATACAAACTCAAACAATATAAAAATGGTAAAAATATAGGGTATTATTACGGTTGGTCGTGATACCCCGCTTCATGGGCAGGTCGGAGATGTCAAGGTGCAGCGGTTTTCCCGTGAGCCTGTCCACCATCTTGATGCCGAAGGGCGAGAGCGAGTTGCGGTAGTTGGTTTCCTCTGTGAACAGGCACACCGCCTGTTCGATGAAGGTGTGGAAACTCTCTTCCGCCGGGAAGTCCGCCGCATTGCCGGGTATCGCCGCCCAGTAGAGTGTCGGGCAGTCGATGGTGTTGTGGCGCGGCACGCATTCCATGCTTGCCAACTGGCTGCCCACGTCGTTCTTGATATGCTTCAGTTCCTCCGCATCGTCGCTCCACGCCATGACGTTGAAGTGTGCCCGTACCGAGGTCAGTCCGTAGGAATGGGCTTCGTTCAGGTATTGGTCTATCCACTCGCGGTTGATGCTGTTGCTCCTTGAATAGCGAGATAGCGACTGCATGTTACGGGCGGACTTCTCGAACTTATGCAAGGTTTCCTCACTGTTGTCTATCAGCACATACTGGTTGTAGATATGGTTGCAGGAGAGCAGAAGCCCCACCGGGGAGGCGAATGACAGTCGGCAGTCACTCCGGTCGGTGGAGAGCTTCTCGTAACGGGTGTCGGTAGCCACCTTGCCCGGCAGGTCTTCCGCGTCGGAGAGGGTGTGCAGACACAGGCGGTTGTCGCCGATGCGCATCTCCCTTGCCGAAAGCTCGATGTCCTGCAAGGTGGTGTCACCTTCCGACATGAGCGAGAAGTAGCGTTCAATAAGTCCCGTATTTCCCTCAGTACCCACAATCTCATCGGTGGAGAGGCGGCGCAGCCTGACAAGCCCGCTGTCGTTCATGATGCGCTCGAACTGTTCGCAGGCTTCCAAGAACTTGGTCGTGGTTTCCCTGTCCAGCTCCTTCGGGATGATATGTCCCCGGCACAGCGTGCTGAAATTGCTCTGCATCCGGTTACGCTCCTTTGTTGTCTTGGTCAGGTAGAGGTAGCAGGTGTGTTTCAGGTACGGACGCTCGTTGAAGTGACGCTCGAAAGAGCGGCTTAAAAAGCTCATGTCGTCCTTCTGAAGCTCCGGTTTGTAGCGTTCCTTGATGAACCAGTCCTGTTTGTGGACGACGGAGTAGTCCGGCAGCACCTTGATAGCCTTGCACCAGCAACTGTGTATCGCCTCGTACTCCGCACCCGTCACGGTGTAAAGTTCCGGCAGTTCCACCTCGAAAGCCACCGTGATGTCGGCGTCCTTTGAGATGATGCAGCCATGCTCCACCGCTAAAAGTGGGAACCTGTTTTCCAGTGTTGTCATTTTCGATGTATTCCTCATTGTCTTTCTTCCTTTCGTTGTCGTTTGAACAGACGGGGTATCCGCCGCCGGTTGATAAGGTATCGGGGATGGCTCCGTGCCGCTCCTAATTTCATCAGCCCGTGTTCGCCGTACCGGGCGTTCAGCGCGAAGGTCTGCCATACAAGGAGGGAGGACGATGCCGCGCCGAAGCCGATACATATCCACTGGTCGATACCGACCATGTAGAGGATGACGAACAGGACGAAGAGAGCCAGCAGACCTCCGCAGAAGATGAAGAGGTACTGTGCCTTCAAGCCCTTGAACTCTACCGGACGGCCGATACCCTTGTTGATTGGGTATTCAGCCATACATTATTTATTAAAGGAAGAATGAGCGCAGGATGGTGGCGGCAACAATCAGGAAGATGCACGCGCCGAACCACGAGGCGGCTGTCTTGCTGGTGTCGGGGTCGCCCGATGAAAACTTGCCGTACACTTTTACGCCCCCGATAAGCCCGACGACTGCACCGATGGCGTATATCAGTTTAGTTCCGGGGTCGAAATAAGAACTCACCATAGAGGTGGCTTCGTTGATGCCCGCGATGCCGTTTCCCTGCGCGAAAGCGGAGGCGGTTGCGGCGATGACAAGTGCCGCGGAGAGGATTGCTTTTCTGTTTTTCAAGATGTTCTTGTTCATAAACTGTTCTTGTTTTTTGCCGTCAAAAGGGTGGATGGTCCTTTGTCGGGCGGTTGATACTTTGTTTCTTTACTTTGGTTTTAGTGGATGCCCGTTTGTTTCCACGGACGTGGGCGTGTCCGTTGCGGATAGGGATGCGCCTTGCGTTTCCTCGCCGCGTGGGTTGATGTCATTCTTTCATGTTCATTTCTTTTATTGTTGTCATACATAGTTGCGAATGTCGAACTCCTCGATGTTGTCCGGCACGACGAACTCCTTTTCAGGTTTCTTCAGCCGAATCTCGATAAGCCCCTTGATGCGGATGCCTATCTCCGAAGAGCCTTCCATCATTTTCTCGTACAACTCCGTGCCCTCCATGTCGGTGAACACCTTCGCCGCCTTTTCACGTTCCGCCTGTGTCGCGTCCGGGTTCTTGGCGGTCTTGCAGGCGTCGTCAATCTCGTCAAAGCTGCTGCCCGAAGCCCGTGGCGTGTCCGAGGCGTCCTCTTCCGGTTCGTCGTCCCCGTATCCCAGTTCCTCCGGCGGTATGCTCGTGAAGGTCTCATCGAGTTTTTCCTCCGGAACTTGTGCCGGGCGGGATGCGTTTCCCGTTTTTCCGTCGTCAAAAGTAGCCTCTTCCTCCGACAGCTCAATGCCTTTTTCCATAGTGGCGGCTTCTTGCGTCGGTATGGCAGCGGTTGTCCGGGTGGATGCCATCCTGAAACGGCTCTTGCCGATGATGTCCGCCTTTTCCGCAGGGACTTCCTCGTGTGCCGCTATGCGTTTAGCCTCATTCCCGTCCAGTGACCGCCATAATCCGACAATGCCCTTGAAGAAGCGGACAATCCGCGTGTCCATGATGCGCTCGTAAAGGAGCAGGAACAGGAACCAGAGGTTGCAGCCGACCGATACCGCCAGCAGAATGTCTGTCATGCTGATTGTGTAATTCATATCCTTCCGTTTTTGGTTAGAATACTGAATTATAATTTCGGGCATAAAGGCTCTTTATCGCATCCTCGCACTGGTTGAAGTGATGCGTCAGCACATGGTCGATGTAAGCGGACAGCATAAGCCGGTCATGCCCGATTACACGGGTGATACACATGATACGCTCGTGGTACTCCGGGCGCACATACGCCATCTTCCCCTCACGTGCCTTTACTTCCGAGTCACGGATGAACAGACGTTCATAGTCCTTCTCGCAGCATTTGCCGCTTACCGGGACAGGCGACAGGATTTCCACACTCGCCTGCACTTGGGCAAACATACCTCCGCAGTCTTGCTGTGGTCTTTTTTCATTCGGTGTCATTTCTTTTTCCATTTTCAAATCAGATCTTCACGTTGTTTCTTGTACAGTTCGTTGATTCTCTCCTTGTGCTGTTCCAGATGTTGGCGCAGCACGGTATCCACATAGCCGCCCACCGAGATTTCACCTCCGGCGATGTCGTTCACGATTCTGAGGATTTTGCCGTGGACATCGCGGCTGATATAGACACACTGGCGGGTCTTTATCTCGTTGCGGCGCAGGAACAGCTCGTTATAGTCCTCATCCTGCCTTTTCCGGCGGCCACTTTCCCTCTGCGCTTTTTCCCGTGTTACTGGTTGCACAGGAGGTGGTTCCGGTGCGGCGGTGTCCTCTTCGGTCGGTGCAGCTGCGGGTACTTCCTGTGCGGGGCGCAGTGTCCCGTCCTGTGTGCGCCGCCCGATGGAAGCTAACAGCAGTTCCTCGTCGATGCCTTCCGTGTTCACTTTCCTGCTGCCCATGCTCACTGCGGTCTGATGATGTCGCTTATCTCTTCGGAAAACTCCCGGATGCCACTCCCTTTCAGCAGTGCCGTGTCCATCGGGAAGATGGTGGAGCGGAAAACGCTCTTGCGCTCTTCCGAAAGGTCACGGCGGAACTTCTTGCTGTCGGGCAAGCGGGTGGAAAGTACCGGAAAGCCCATTTCGGCTATCACTTCCTCGTAGATGCCGTACAGGTCGTTCCTCTCCCTGCCGTCCACCATCGTCCAAAACAGATAAAGCCCCTTTGTTTTCGCCTGTCCGGTAGTCATCAGCCTGTCGCGGAACATTGTGACGAATTTCAGGGTACTCTCCACAACAAAGCGGTCGGCACTCAGCGGAGTGAAGATGTAGTCCATCTGCGAGAGCGTCTTTATCACGCCGTTACTACGGAGTGTGCCGGGCATGTCGAAGAACACCACGTCGGGTTTCACGTCCTCAGTGGCAATCATCCTCTCGGCATCGTCGAGGGCGTTCACCGCATTGCTCTTGACGATGGTGTAGGCGTTCTTTTTCATCCGGCGGAAATGGTCGCAAGCGAGAGCCTTGAAGTAGGTGCTGCTGTCGATAAGCCCCATTTCGTGTTCGCGCAGCCCGTGGATGCTGTGCTGCGGGTCGTCGCAGTCCACGACGGCGACATTGTAGCCTTTCACGTTGTGCAGGTAGCTGGCGGCAAGTGCCGTGACAGTGGATTTGCCGATGCCACCTTTCTGTGTTGCGAATGCAACGAAGATTTCCTTACTCATAGTTCCATTTATTTTAATTGTTGAAGATTTCTTTTTCTATTTATATGCGGATTTGGTTGCTACATTATCCGCTTCAGTGAACAGACACATGGGCGGGTCATCGCGTATCCGGTTCTGTGGTGAAGCGGTGCGGCGAACAAGTGATGAATGACGACACTGCGTCATGAAGTCATTGAATCTGTACTTCACCAGATTGTCGGATAACCGGGGTTCCGACGGTTCGGGTATCCGCTTCGGCAAGTATCCGCCGAAGCGATTGTCCGGGTATTTGAATGTTCCTTTTCTCATATTTTCAAATCGTTCGTTTCTTGAATCATGCTGCAAATAAACAAGTATATTTTGGAACCTGTATCACTTCTCCGGCAAGTGGCAGCACGTTGCGCCGGTTGGCAGTCATTGACCGGGTCAAGCATCTGTCCAATACAGCTTTAAGGGCGTAACTTTGCCCCCCGGACAGCAGGGTTCGCCGATGGTGCGCGGCCCGGAGTCCTGAAAGGTATCTTCCCATCCGTCCCCTGACGGATTTTTATGTTCACCTGAACATAGCAAGGTATGTTTTCAGCCGCTCAAAATATTTTGAGCATCCCGGAAAACGCCTTGCCCTTGCAGGGGGCGGGCTTTCCCTCCGAAGTCGGAAAGCCTTTCAGAACTGCGGTGCTGTGATCCGAAGCGGCGGCTTATGCCGTCAATCCGCTAAATCCAAAGTAATATGAAAGAGAAAAGGAAAAGCAAAGCAGGGAGAAATCCCAAACTTGATCCGGCGGTGTACCGTTACACCGTCCGTTTCAACGAGGAGGAACACAATCGTTTCCTCGCCATGTTCGGAAAATCGGGTGTCTATGCACGGTCGGTTTTCCTCAAAGCGCACTTCTTCGGACAGCCGTTCAAGGTGCTGAAGGTGGACAAGACGCTGGTGGACTATTACACCAAGCTATCGGATTTTCATGCGCAGTTCCGCGCCGTGGGTACGAATTACAACCAAGTCGTGAAGGAACTGAGGCTGCATTTTTCAGAGAAAAAGGCGATGGCGTTGCTCTACAAATTAGAGCAACACACCGTCGAACTCGTGAAACTGAGCCGCCGGATTGTGGAACTTTCAAGGGAAATGGAGGCGAAATGGTCGCAAAAATCAGTGTAGGAAACTCGTTGTACGGCGCGATTGCCTATAACGGGGAGAAGATTAACGAGGCGCAGGGGCGGTTGCTTACGACCAACCGCATCTACAATGACGGTTCGGGAAAGGTGGACATCAACAAGGCGATGGAGGGTTTTCTCACCTTCATGCCGCCACAGATGAAGGTGGAGAAGCCGGTGGTGCATATTTCGCTCAACCCACATCCGGAGGATGTGTTGACCGATGCGGAATTGCAGGATATAGCCCGCGAGTATCTGGAAAAACTCGGTTTCGGCAACCAGCCTTATCTTGTTTTCAAGCACGAGGACATCGACCGCCACCACCTGCACATCGTGACGGTGCGGGTGGACGATAACGGGAAATGTATCAGCGACAAGAACAACTACTATCGTAGCAAACAAATCACCCGTGAGCTGGAGAAGAAATACGGGCTGCACGGCGCGGAGCGCAGGAACCGCCGGCTTGACACGCCGCTAAGCAAGGTGGACGCATCGGCAGGTGATGTGAAGAAGCAGGTGGCTGGCACTGTGAAGGCTCTGAACGGGCAGTACCGTTTTCAGACGATGGGCGAATACCGTGCGCTCCTTTCCTTATATAATATGACGGTGGAGGAAGCGAGAGGCAACGTGCGCGGACGGGAGTATCACGGGCTGGTTTATTCCGTCACGGACGACAAGGGTAACAAGGTGGGCAACCCGTTCAAGTCCTCGCTTTTCGGGAAGTCCGCAGGTTATGAAGCCGTACAGAGAAAATTTATCCGTTCCAAATCAGAGATTAAGGACAGGAAGCTCGCCGACATGACGAAACGCACCGTTCTTTCCGTGCTGCAAGGCACTTATGACAAGGACAAATTTGTATCCCAACTCAAAGAGAAGGGCATCGACACCGTACTGCGCTACACGGATGAAGGGCGTATCTATGGAGCGACGTTTATCGACCACCGCACAGGATGTGTACTGAACGGCTCTCGCATGGGCAAGGAGCTTTCGGCGAATGCCTTGCAGGAACACTTCACCCTGCCATACGCCGGACAACCGCCGATACCGTTATCCATCCCTATGGATGCTGCGGACAAGGCATACGGACAGACCGCATACGACCGTGAAGACGTATCGGGCGGAATGGGCTTGCTCACTCCCGAAGGTCCGGCGGTAGATGCTGAGGAAAAGGCTTTCATCCGGGCGATGAAGCGCAAAAAGAAGAAAAAGCGCAAGGGCTTGGGTTTGTAATCGGAGTATCAACAATTAAAAAATCAATGTATGTCACAACAAGAAGACGATTTGAGGGCATTGGCGAAAATCATGGATTTTCTGCGTGCCGTGAGTATTATTTTAGTGGTTATGAACGTGTACTGGTTCTGTTACGAAGTCATCCGGCTGTGGGGCGTGAACATCGGTGTGGTGGACAGAATCCTTCTGAACTTCGACCGCACGGCGGGGCTGTTCCATTCCATACTGTACACAAAGCTGTTTGCCGTCCTGCTGCTTGCCCTGTCCTGTCTGGGTACAAAGGGGGTCAAGGGAGAGAAAATCACTTGGGGAAGAATATGGACGGCACTCGCCGCCGGGTCCGTGCTGTTTTTCCTAAACTGGTGGATACTGGCTCTGCCGCTTCCGATTGAGGCGGTGATGGGGCTGTATGTCCTTACCATCGGTACGGGCTATGTCTGCCTGTTGATGGGAGGTCTGTGGATGAGCCGTCTGTTGAAACACAATTTGATGGAGGATGTTTTCAACAACGAGAACGAGAGTTTCATGCAGGAAACAAGACTCATCGAAAGCGAGTATTCGGTCAATTTGCCGACACGCTTCTATTACAAAAAGCGTTGGAACAACGGTTGGATCAATGTGGTGAATCCCTTCCGTGCGTCCATCGTGTTGGGTACGCCGGGCAGCGGCAAGTCCTATGCCGTGGTAAACAATTTTATCAAGCAACAGATTGAAAAGGGCTTCTTGATGTACGTGTATGACTTCAAATTCAGCGACTTGTCCACCATTGCCTACAATCATCTGCTGAACCACCCTGACGGCTACAAGGTGAAGCCGAAGTTCTATGTGATCAACTTCGACGACCCGCGACGCTCTCATCGGTGCAATCCCATTCACCCGGATTTTATGGAAGATATTACGGACGCCTACGAGAGTGCCTATACAATAATGCTCAACCTCAATAAAACGTGGGTGCAAAAGCAGGGTGACTTCTTTGTGGAATCACCTATCATTTTGTTCGCCAGTATTATATGGTATCTTAAAATCTATCAGAACGGGAAATATTGCACGTTTCCCCATGCCATCGAATTTTTGAACCGCCGCTACGAGGATATTTTTCCGATACTGACTTCCTATCCCGAACTGGAGAACTACCTTTCCCCGTTCATGGATGCGTGGCTCGGAGGGGCTGCGGAGCAGCTCATGGGGCAGATAGCGTCGGCAAAAATTCCGCTTTCGAGGATGATTTCACCGCAGCTCTATTGGGTGATGTCGGACAGCGAGTTTACGCTGGACATCAACAATCCCGAAGAGCCGAAAATCCTATGCGTGGGCAACAATCCCGACCGTCAGAATATCTACGGGGCGGCTCTCGGATTGTATAACTCCCGCATCGTGAAGCTCATCAATAAGAAGGGGATGCTGAAGTCGTCGGTCATCATAGACGAGCTGCCGACGATATATTTCAAAGGGTTGGACAATCTTATAGCTACCGCCCGAAGCAACAAGGTTGCCGTGTGTCTGGGATTTCAGGATTTCAGCCAGCTGGTGCGCGACTACGGTGATAAGGAGGCGAAAGTGGTGATGAATACGGTCGGTAACATTTTCTCCGGGCAGGTGGTAGGTGAAACGGCAAAGACACTATCGGAACGATTCGGTAAGGTGTTGCAGAAACGGCAGTCTATCTCCATCAACCGGCAGGATGTTTCCACCTCCATTAACACGCAGATGGACGCGCTTATCCCGCCCAGCAAGATTTCCGGTTTGACGCAGGGAATGTTTGTCGGTTCGGTGTCCGACAACTTCAACGAGCGTATCGAACAGAAGATTTTCCACTGCGAGATTGTGGTGGATGCCGATAAGGTAAAACGGGAGGAAAGTGCCTACAAGAAAATCCCCGTTATTACCGATTTCACTGACGCAGACGGCAACGACCGCATGAAGGAAACGGTGCAGGCAAATTACCGGCGCATCAAGGAGGAGGTGAAGCAGATTGTTCAGGAGGAATTGGAGCGCATCGCGGGCGATGACAACCTGAAGCATCTGTTGCAGCAGAAGTAACCTATTAAAATAAGGGAGGATAGCTAAAATCCTCCCTTATTTTAATATTCCTCCAAAAGTTTATTTTGACGTAAATCTTCAATGTAACATGCTAAGTTACTTGAAACTTTATTAAATACTTTATCAAGATATGGGATGATATTTTCCAAATTCAATTCCAACTCTAACGGGAAACTATGATATTGATGTAAAAACCTTGTGATGTCATTTCTTTCTGAAACAGATAAAAGCAAAAATGGATTACTGTTTTTATAATATACCATTGCTGAAAGATGAATAAAAGCGCATCCTAATTTATAAACAAAAAAAGGCCAGCCATAAAATTTATCAGCTAAATCCACCATTTGTTTATCGGTCACGACTTTCTTTGTATTGGGATAAGACCATTTTATTCCCTCCAAAGTTTGGTTTATAAAATGCTCTCTAAGGTTTAAGTCGCTAATTGACAACAAAAACATAACTCTTACCATAGAATCTAATTCTTGACGCAGAATAGATATTACCTGCCCATATAATTGTTGTTGCAACAAAATATTTATAGCGCAAGAATGTTCTCCTGACCTTTGAGTAACTATATCGCAAAATAAATTAATATTATTTGTTTTCATTGTTGAGTGATTTCGCTTATAAGATATAGGATTTACTATTGGTTGCCACATATATCTGATGCGGCATTTCTTTTTCGTTGTATATTATTGTATGGTTGTCGCACAAGGTCATTCCCAGCCTTTCAACCACACGGATGGATGCCACGTTTTCCGGTCGGATACTGCAACAGACAGTTTTCAGTTCCAGCTCTCCAAAGGCGTATTCCAAACACGCGCGGGCGGCTTCCGTACCGTAACCGTTATGCCAGTATGTGTTATCGAGTATATAGCCAAGCTCGACAGTCTCGTTCCCGTTTAGGGTACTATTCATCAGACCGGCTTGTCCTATCAATGCGCCGCTTTCTTTCAGTATGACGGCAAAATATCCGAACCCGTCCTTGCGGTATCGGATGAGTTGCCTGTTTATCCATTTGCGCACGTCCTTTTTGGTAAAGCCGTGTTCCCAAGCGTACATGACTTCCGGCTTTCCCATTATGGCAAGGAGTGCGTCCATATCCTTACGGGTTATCCTGCGGATAAGCAGCCGTTCCGTTTCCATGACGACCAGCGATGCGGAATAGGTCTTTATCTCAAATCCGTCCTCTTTCCATTCCTTCACAAGCCTGTTGATCGTTTCTTCCACCAGACTGTCATAAGCGGCATCGGGAATAACCTTTATAAAAAAGGTGTCACGGGTTTCTTTCATGACCCATTCGTTGATGTCTTTCAGTTCCTTGCCTTCGGGAATGTAATTCTTGTGTATCATGAACTCGTTGATGTTGTCCGCCAACAATTCTTCCAACTGATAACGGATGTCATCCTCCAGTTCGGCAAATGGTATGGTTTCCTCTTCATAGATGCCTTCTATTAAAACATCATCCTCTTCCATATCCTCGTCCGGTGTCTGATTGCCCCGTTTCATGTCCAACATATCCTGCGCGAACTGCCCGGATTCCTTGTCCTTGTACTTCTTGGCATATTTTTCCAGCAGTTCCCAGTCCTGACGGCTCATCGGGCATTTGAAAACGGCTCGTTCCACCTCGTTACAGCGCACCATGTCCGCCTTCACATCATCGGGAAGCGACCGGCATTCCTTGCAGATATGCCGCGAGTGTCCTTTGCCGCTGAATTGCTCGTTGGCTTTGTACTCGCTACAAATCCGACAGTAATGCCCCTGTTGTTTCTTCTTTTTCGCCACCATACCCCGTTATTATATCAACAGTTCTTTTCCTTTATCGGTAAGACGATATTTCTGCCGGGGATGTTTCGGATTTTCCGGGTAAATAGGCTCTACCAAATTCTGCCTTATGGCTGGATACAGATATAGTTCTAAAAAATTACTTTTGTCCTTTAATCCTATCACACACATAATCTCTTTGGTTGAAAGTGTCTGTGTGCCGATTGCAGACAACACCTTTTCCACCTGTGGGGTAACTGTGGGGTGACTGTGGGGTAACTGTCGGGTAATTGTCGGGTCGTGCCCCACAGTTTTTCGGGTATAGCGGAAAATAACCCATACACTATTTCCATCTGTATGAAACTCCGGATCGGGAATGCCGACACGCCGGCATTCGCTTATCATAAGCCCGATGCCTCGTCCCCAGCTTTCCAGAACCTCGCTTTTATACAGAACATTCGCAATAATCAGGTTTTGAGGTTCTGAATTATGCCCGCTCAATAACTTTTCCATTGTTATATCCGGCGGAAAAGTTCCACTGTTCTCAATCTCCACACGGTCATCATAGATGGCAATTCCTACCGAACTGCCGGGACGGTGGTATGAGCGGTGGCAAAGGGCATTTGTGCAGCATTCCCTCAATGCCTTGTAAGGAATCTCAAGCTCTTCCTCCCGATACAAGCCTTCAACTTTGCCCGAAAGGGAAAGATGCTTGAAAAAGAACGACATTGCAGTGTCCAGCAGTGTGTAGATATTGCCAGTGGTACGCTGATTGTCTATAAACTCGTCTTTTGTAGTTCCTTTGAAACGCGCCAACCGAAGCAGGCACTGGGGATAGAAGTAAAAATCACGACCGAACAAGACTGCGGAAGCATTATTCAGTTTTCCGTCATGTAACAGGTTGAATTTTTCGAGTATGGTCGGCAAATCCTCCCTTATGGTGGCTTCGGGTAGGCGACCGCACCGGATGCCTCCACGTACCGCTCCCATAATGGCATGTTCATCAAGGTCAGTAACTTTGATGTCGGGATTCGTCATCGCCTCCCAAGCGTATTTCCCACCTCGCTGCATAAGCAGTTGGTTATATACGTCTTGCGGCATGGAGGATGTCACGCTCTCCAATCGAAGATAAGCCCGTCCCTTATAGGAGAACGGACGCATATAACGTTGGCTGTCCGCAGACAAGGCTATCACACTCTTGTCTGTATTTTGGATACTGATATACGAAACTTCGAGTGTGGCAAATGGTTCAAAACGCCGGATGGCTTCCGCAATATCACGCTTCGTCTTGTCGCTCACTTCCTGCCCGATGATCTTTCCTTTGTCGGTCACACCGAACAACACCGTGCCACCTTCGCTGTTAAGGAAAGCGCAGAGCGTTTCCATGCCGCGCTCCAACTGCCCGGTGGTTTCCTTGAACTCCACCTGCCCGTTTTCCTTTTCGGCTATCAGTTGTTTTACTATATCGAGGTTGTCTATGTTCATATTCAATTCGTAACAATTGTACAAAGATAGCGTTTTTCGCTGAAATTCGGGGCAATAGCGCGCCGAAAACGCCCTTTTTCGTATAGATTTTACTCAAACGGGAGAACAGCATGATACCATTCTCCCGCTTATACCTGATTTTATCTTCTCATACGTTCCAGCTCTTCATCGCGCAGCATTCTCTCGTTCAGTTTCTCCTGCATCTTGTCGAGGAAATAGGTACGGCTTTCGTTTTTCCGACGTTTGATGTCGGTATAGAAGCGGTAGCAATCCTTCGACTCAATACCGAATATCTTGTAGAGAATCGGGGCGAGCTGTTTTAGCGGCATATTGCCGTTGTTGATACAGCCCATCTCGTCTATGCCGTAGATAAGTTCCACGAGGTCGATGGCGTTGCCCGTCCAAAGAAGGCTGGCGGTGGTTTCTGTTGCGTTGTTGGCGGATATTAGTGGTGGCACTTGGGGCGTGGCAAGGAATTTCTGCATCTTTCTTACGAAAGACAGAGCCTTGCTGACGTAGGCGGCAATCTCTCTTCTTTCTTCTGACAGATTACGCACCGGATGGTGCTGCAACTCGATTTCGATGTAGGCAAGCGCGATGACGGTAAGGTTCATGTCCATGCCGCCGTTGCACAGTTCTATTACTTGGGTGGCGAAAGCCGTGTATGCTTTTTCCATATTGCAGTCTCCGGCTTCGTTTATCCGGCGGAAGAACTCGGTTTCCGCCAATAAAAAATAATTCATGTCCTGTCAATTTTGAAATTTTACACTCTGTTTTCGGTATGCGCACATGAATATAATTGGCAAAAAACGCGGCAGAAAACAAAAAATCCAACGCTCAATTTTACAAAGTGTTGTATTTCAGTGGTATAAAATTCAATATTTTTTCACAGGGACAAATTATCTCCGACTTAAATTGTTTGTAATCAGAACATTTATTCTATTCTTGAAAATAAAAATGTATGCTTGCCGCACATTTTGGCTATCTTGCTTTTTTATCAAGGATGTAGATAATGCGGCATACACCGTTGGGAAAACTTTTCAAAGAGGAAAGCGTCCAGTGTTGCTCTGGCAGAGCCGACTTAAAAAAATGTCGTCCGCTTCCGGATATGAAAGGAACGGTGTATAGTATGATTTCATCCACAGCGTGCATACGCAGTAGTCCGTTTATATAGTCTGCCGTGTCCGGTGTGGCTTCCGCGAGGTAACGGATGTTTGTGCCGTCTTTTCTCCATTCGTGCAGCATTGAAATGGAATAGTCTGGTGTCACGCGGTAAAGGGCGTTCTTCCTGATTTCATCAAGACCGCAACGGTCAAGGCACAAATCCTGATGTGCTTTATCATATAACTCTGAAGAAAGACATCCGTCCATCGTCAGTACGGCGAGAATCTGAACTTTACCCATAATCGTTACCTTTCATTAGGCAAGGGCAAAAAAGTAGCGTGCAATTCACACTACCTTCAAGCGATGGCTCTGGTAAAGCCTTTACGGAGAGTACGTGAATGCACGCTATGCGTAAGCATAGCATAAGCATCACGCAATCGTCTCCGTAGTTCCAATTTACCAGATTTTCGCTTGAAACGCCTTGCGGTCTTATCCTATATGTTGGCGGCGAAAAGCTCCTGCCAATCGCCGTTTTTCTCAAATGTTATGCAAAGATAGCCAAATTCAGTGAATTACAGGCTATGATTGCTTGAATTTATATTTAAGTCCATACTCTTCAAGTTTGCTGTATAGTGTTGTCCTGCCTATTCCGAGCAGTTCGGCGGCGACACTCCGGTTGCCGTTTGCCTGTTTCAACGCACGCAATATCCGCTCCTTATCCTCCGCGTCATTGCGCAGGGCGAAGTTGACAGTAGAGGTCGGTTTCGTCACGGCAAGTTCCAGATGCTCTTTCATGACAACACCTTCCTGCGCCTGCAATACAGCACCCATAACTTTCTGCCGAAGTTCCCGCACGTTGCTCGGCCATGCGTGTGTCAGCAACGCTTTACGTGCTTCGGAACTGAACCCGCTCACGCTACACTCCAGCTCTCTGTTTGCCATATCACGGAAGAACTCTGCCAGCGGCATGATGTCTTCCTGACAGTCACGCAACGGAGGAACGGTTATCCCGAAGTCGTGCAGGCGGTACAGAAGATCCTGCCGAAAACGCTTTTCACTCACTGCCGCTTCCAGATCCTCGTTGGTGGCGGCGATGATGCGGACATTGAAACTCCTGTCTGCCTTGTCTCCGACCGGGCGATACCGCCTCTCCTGTATGGCGCGGAGCAACATCTGTTGGGTTTCCAACGCGAGGTTTCCTACCTCGTCCAGAAACAGCGTGCCGCCTTCCGCCTCATGGAAATATCCTTTCTTGGCACAATCTGCTCCTGTAAACGCTCCCTTGACGTGTCCGAAGAAGGCCGAGGGCGCAAGCTCTTTGGTGAGTGAACCGCAGTCCACCGCCACGAATGGCTTGACTGCCCGCTTGCTCTTGTCGTGCAGGTGGTGGGCAATATGTTCCTTACCCGTGCCGTTCTCTCCGAATATCATCACGCTCATATCGGTAGCGGCTACCAGCCTTATACGGTGCATGATTTTCTGAAATGCGGAACCGTCACGGGCGAACACAGGCATACGGCGTTGTCCTGCCTGACGTTCTTTCAGTATGGAACGGATCAGGGGGACAAGTTTATCCTCCACAAGCTGTTTGGGAATATAGTCTATCGAGCCGAGTTTCATGCTTTCCACGGCGGTATTAACTTCGGCGTAGTCGGTCATAATGATGAAGGGCTGCATCTTTCCCTCCTTTCGCATCCAGCGCAAAAGGTCAATGCCGTTACCGTCAGGCAGGCGCAGGTCGGCAACCACGATGTCATTATCTGTCGCCTGTTGTAGATGTTTCTTTGCGGTTGAGAGGTGGTAAGCCTTCACGGTGCGGTAGCCCTCCCGCGCCAGCATGTTGCAGACAAACTCGCAGTACACGATATTGTCTTCTACCACAATTATTGTTGTCTTATCCATCTTCGTATTTTCTCCTTTCCTCTTCTGCCAACCGGATTATTTCCGCTCCCTTATCCAGCACGGCAGTCACGGCATGGCTTAACGCTTCACCATCCGGGAGTACATCGCCATGAAGCAATCTGTAAAGTACATTTAGCGGTTGGTCGGCACGTAGCACCTCCCACGAGCTGCGCAGGTGGTGTGTCAGGGAATCCAGCTTTTGCAGGTCTTTTTCTGTTGCCGCTTCCCGTATTGTCTGCATCTCTTTTTCAGTTTCCGTCATCAACTTTTCCAGCATAACGGCTTCATTGCCGTAAGACAGCAAAGCTGAAAAATCCGGTTTCCCGTCCGGTGTTTCTTTTATGGCACACCTGTCGGAAACCTCCATCAACTCCGATATGGAGAACGGCTTGAACAGGCATCCGGCAAAGCCTTTTGCCAATAGTTCCCCTTTGTTACAACTGCCCGAAGCGGTTGCCACAACCACCGGGATTGTTGGTGAATTGCCCACGTTGGACGAACGCAACAGTTCCAGTAATTCGAAACCGTTTATACCGGGCATATTCAAGTCTGTCAGCAACAGGCTGTATTCTTTCTGGCGTATCATTTCCATCAGTTCCGCAGCATCGGTGCAAGTGTCGCAGTGTATTCCTTCTTGGGAGTACATCTCTTTCAGCATCAGAAGTAATACCTCATCATTGTCAATGGCGACAACATCATGGAATTTATTGTTATGATAAACAGGTGTATTGCTTGTATATCCAAGCTGTTCTTCAGCTTCCTGCATAGAAATTTCAACTGTGAAACGACTGCCTTTCCCTTTCTTGCTGTCCAAACGGATTGTTCCGCCAAGCATCGACACAATATTACGCATTATGGCAAGCCCAAGCCCGAAACCCTCCTTTGCGGCGGCATTTGATAGACGTTCAAACGCACCGAACGCTTGTTTCTGTTCCTCTTCTGTCATGCCTGTACCTGTATCTTCAACGACCAGTGTCAGAACTCCATTATCATATTCAGTAATCAAAGAAACACCGCCTTCTTCTGTGAACTTGACTGCGTTTGACAGCAGGTTATTCCCGATTTGTATTATTCGCTCTTTGTCGGTCAATACAATGGCATCGTGTCCAGTCTTCACGGACAAGGACAACCCTTTGTTCACTGCAACAGGAATGAACTCCGTTTCAAGTGTGTGCGTGATTGCAGAAATCCGGCAGGGTGACAGACGGGGCTGTTCCTTGCCGTTGTCCAGGCGGAAGAAGTCAAGCAAAGTGTTGAGCATATCCCGCATACGGTCGGAGGATTGCAGTATATTTCGGATATATTGCCCATTATTACCGCTATTGCATTCTTTCCGCAAAAGTTCGGTATAGCCAGTTATTGCCGTCAGTGGTGTACGCAACTCATGGGTAATAGTATGTACCGCTTTCTTTCGGGAGGTTATGAGTACCTCATTTTGTTGCACGGACTGTTCCAATTGCTCGATCAAATCCGTTGTCTTGCGTTTGTATCGTTTAATGTTCTTTGCATCACGGTGTATGATGATATAGGAAATGACCAACAGCAAAAGAACAAATCCCATCAAGCCGCCTATCTGCATAAATGATTTTTTACGCATCGCTGTTATCTCGCTTTCTCTATTTTGTAAATCAGATTGTACCTTCTTTTCGATTTGGCAAATCAATCCTTGCAGTTGTCTGTTAAGTTCTGCATTACGGGCAGCAAGACTATCGGCTTGTTCTGACAATCGACGGCTCTGCGCTTTCTGTTCGTTGACCATGTTTCTATTGGATGAACGGAGCGTAGTCGTTGTTGTCGTTGGCTTCGTTCCCTCTTTTTTGCCAAAGATGCCCAAGAAACCTTTTCGTTTTGGCTTTTTGGACTGTTCCTGCACACTTTTCTGCACAATAACCGGAATTTGATTGGCTATCTTCTTGTTAATAGATTGTTGTTCATCCATTAACCGGACTATCTGGAACATCTGTCGTTCCTTATCCTCTAAAAGACTGCGCACACTATCGATGCGCTCTGCTGGATAGGTGGCCTTGAAACGGCAGAGCATACTGTCCATTGCCATACGCCGTGCATGGTAATGCTCGATATCTTTATCGTTCCATTCCAGTATTGTTTCACCCAATAGAGAAAATTTTATCATTTGAATATTGATATTGTTTATTTCTTTTCGGAGCTCGTCTATTTTTTTATTGCCAAGTTCTAATGCTTCTATCTCCTGCCATTCATAGAGGCTATTATATGCCATACATCCGATAAGAATGGAGATAAGTATATATCCCAACTGTATTGCCTTATAGAAATTTCCTGACCGCTCCATTATTTTGATGACATTGATTTTTGGAACATGAATAAAAGTTTATCTTTTTCGTTCATGCGGATATTATCAGAATAATCGCCTTTTGTTATTTGATACCCGCATGGCTTGACCATAAAAACGCCTAAGCCCTTAGTGTATGAACTTACTTCTGAGGCGTAGTCTTTACTTGTATTTAATGGAACTTTCCCTTTAATATGACACCACTCATTATTGCAACTGATGTCTTCAATCTCAGACATCATTTTTTGCAAATCTGTAATAGCTTTGGAACTTGCCGCTTGGGGTATCTGCAACTCAAAATAGAGCATCGGTTCGAGAATGTCCACACCTGACTGTTGCAAGGCCAGCCTGAAGACATAAGGGGTCAGCTGTCTGAAATCAGCAGGTGTACTTACCGGGCTATAATACTCGGCTTGAGTAAAAGTTACTTTCAGATCTGTCACTTCCCATCCATGTAAACCAGATTGGCAAGACATACGAATCCCTTCAAAAACGGCATTTTGAAAAGAATGGTTCAGATAACCATAGGAGATGTCACTTTCGATTTGCAACCCTGTCCCTAACGGCAAGGGTTCAAGCGTCAGCCCTATTGTGGCCCAGTAAGGGTTGGGTGGCACTTCGATCTGAATAATCTTATTGACCTTTTTTACAGGTCGTTCTTTGTAGATAGTCTTGATCTCATCAAAATGGACCTTTACGGAAAATCGTTCTTCCAGCAATGTCTGTATGATTTCCTTTTGTGTCAAACCATATAACGAGATTTCCAATTCATCACTATATGAGTTTATGGAAAAGGACAAAGACGGGTCTTCAATCCACAATGTATTCAGAGCGGATATCACCTTGCTTCTCTCTTCGGACCTGTCTGGCCGGACGGAGGATTTGAGAGCGGGATGCTGATGAGATAACCCTTGAATCAAACAAGGTTTAGTACCTAAATAATCTCCGATTCGAAAATCTTCCATATCTTCTACAATCGCGATATCATTGGCCCCCACTTCATCAACATTTATCTCTCTGCCCTGATAAATAGTCTTTAGATTTTTAATCTTGATGAATTTTTCCGAATCGTTGATTCTTACAATGTCTCGAAGTCTCAGACTTCCGTCAATTATTTTTAGAAAACTTCTTTTATGTCCTTTGGGGTCATGCTCTATCTTATAGAGATAAGCTGAAAGTCTGTTTGAGACTGATTCTGGAGGAAGTATAAAAGAAGAGATGGCGTCCAACAACTCATTGATACCGATATTGAACATTGCTGATCCATGTAGTACCGGATAGACTTTGGCTTTTGCCACAAGATCGATTATCGTATTCCAATAATCAGCCGGTGAAATTTCGCTATCCGCCAAATATCGTTCTAATATATTGTCGTCATGGTTGCATACAAATTCTTTGTATTCTTCCTTTATATATGTTTGGGAGCAAATCGGATAAACCAATCCATCGACAACAGTTTGCATAAACAGGACATCTTGAGACAGATTTGTTTTTATATCCAGATACAAACGCTCTAAATTCACACCGTCACGGTCAATTTTATTGATAAATATAATTGTCGGGATTTGCAGTTTTTGTAAAGTATTGAACAGCAACTTTGTTTGCGCTTGTATGCCTTCCTTTGCGGATAAGATGAGGACTGCTCCATCAAGCATTTTGAATGTCCGCTCCACTTCCGCAATAAAATCCATGTGTCCCGGAGTGTCAATGATATTGCATTTCACTCCATTCCAGATAATAGATGTCGTAGAAGCCCG
>NZ_QTMJ01000036.1:0-22638 GCF_003635485.1 Parabacteroides sp. AF19-14
GACTTATTTACCACCGTCATTTTCTCCAAGGAGAAACTTCTCAGATAAATCTGGGTTGTCTTGATGGATTTATGGCCTAATAACTCGCTGATCATCTCAATGGGGACATTTTGCTCCTTCAATGCCATGGCAAAAGAATGACGGATCGTGTAGGAAGTCACATCCGACGCTATTCCCGCAACCTCCTTCAACATCCTCAAGTTCCGGTTAAACCGGGACAAGGCCGCATTGTATTCGAGATATGCCTCATGGCCGTTCTTCGTCCCACTTAAAAAGGGAAATAAATAGCCGGAGCCTCCACCCCTCTCACCTGCCAGCTCCTTATACATAGCCTCCGCCGTATCCAAGACCTCCAACCGCATAGAGGTCCCGGTCTTCTGGCGATTGTAATCCAATATGCCGTTCTTGATATTACCCCTATTCAAATGGGCGAAATCAACGAACGACATCCCCCCATATTGAAACATCAAGCAAAGCGTCAGCTGTGTCTTCCTCAACTTCTCTCCTTTTACCGGGACAGTCATCAGGCGATTCAAATCACCCAGAGGCAAGGATTTCTTGCGCTGGCTTTCCACACCCGTAAAAACCCCCTTGAATAATGAAGGGATAAACGCCGCCTCACCATTCTCCACCGCCTTGTTATAGATACAACGCAAACGGCATACGTGGAGACCGTATTACGCATGCAGCCTTTCTCCAACAAATAAGCCTCGTACCGGCGAAGAGTATCCTTATTTATATATGTATATGGGATACGATCCGTCCCGCTATACCGTATAAAAGAGTTCATCGCATCCTGATAACTTTTCGCCGAGGAATACCGTCCTTCCTTTTGTAACAGACTTATATACTCTCGCATCCCTTCCACCAAATCTTTCTCATCCATATCTCTCTATTTTAAATTCCAACTGAAAACAAACACGCGAAATTAGACATCCTGACAAATTATATCTTTTGCGGCAAGTTGTTTTATTGACGAATAGCCACTATATTTGTACGTTGTTTTAAACAGAGTACAGACTAAATTAAAAAGTAAAGCATATGCACAATTGGTTTGAATGTAAGGTCTCTTACGAGAAAATGCTGGAAAATGGCATGCAGAAAAAAGTAACCGAGCCTTACTTGGTAGACGCCCTGTCTTTTACGGAAGCGGAAGCTCGCATCATCGAGGAGATCCGCCCCTTCATCACGGGTGAATTCACGGTAACAGACATCAAACGAGCTCGTTTATCCGAATTATTCTTCAACGAGAATGGTGATCGGTTCTATAAGATCAAGGTTTATTTTATCACGTTGGACGAGAAGAGCGGAGCGGAAAAGAAAACCGCCGCACAAATGCTTGCCCAAGCCACTACGCTGAAAGAGGCCATCGCCGTATTGGAAGATGGAATGAAGGGTACATTGGCGGATTATACCATCGCCTCGGTAACGGAAACCCAGTTGATGGATGTATTCCCATTCGATGCGAACAGTATTCCCGGCGAGAAGAAAAGTGGCGAGGAACTGATAGCGGAGCAAAAACAACAAGCTGAACAAAGAGGATAAAAACATGAGTATCGCTCAAAACATAGTACAACTGAAAACGTCGCTCCCGCAAGGGGTGACGTTGGTTGCCGTCTCTAAGTTTCACCCGGTGGAGGCTCTATGGGAGGCTTACAACGCCGGACAGCGGGTGTTTGGCGAAAGCAGGGCACAGGAACTGAGCGCCAAGCAAAAAGTACTACCTGAGGATATCGAATGGCATTTTATCGGCCCGTTACAAAGCAATAAGGTAAAAGATATCGCTCCTTTTATTCATTTGATCCATAGCATAGACTCCTTGAAGCTTTTGGCTGAGGTGAATAAACAAGCGAAAAAACACGACCGCACGATCCGGGTATTATTGGAGATCCATGTGGCGCAAGAGGAATCCAAGCACGGACTCAGTCCTGAGGAATGCAAGGAGTTGTTGCGTGACGAGTCCTTGGCCGAATTCCAGCATATTCGTATTTGCGGATTGATGGGCATGGCTACCAATACCGATGATACGGGGTTGATACGGGAAGAATTCCGCAAGATCCATGATTTATTTATCGAACTGAAAGAGACGCTCTGTAAAGATAATGTCGATTTCAAGGAGATATCCATGGGGATGAGCCACGATTACCCGATCGCTATCCAAGAAGGAAGCACCTTGATACGGGTGGGTACCAGTATCTTTGGCGAACGGGAATATTAAAGTAATTATTAAATCTAAATATAGGCAACATGATTGACATTAAAACCCAATATGCGGGGTTAACACTTCGCAATCCGATTATCGTAGGGAGCTCCGGACTCACCAATAAGGCGGAACGTAACAGGGATTTTGAGAAAGCAGGTGCTGGAGCTATCGTATTGAAATCTCTTTTCGAAGAGCAGATCGAGATGCAGAGCGAGGCTTTGATGCAAGACTCCGATTACCCCGAAGCGGCGGATTATATCCGTGGTTATGTAAAGGCGAATCAAGTAAATGATTATCTGGAACTGATCAAGAAGAGCAAGGAATTATGTACGATCCCCATTATCGCCAGCATCAATTGCTATAAGGCGGACGCTTGGATCGACTTTGCCCGCCAAATTGAGTTAGCGGGAGCGGACGCTTTGGAATTGAACGTGTTCTTCATGGAAACCGAACTGACCGAAGATTTCGAGAGTATCCGGGATACGTATGTCAGTATCATCCGCAAGGTAAAAGAGACCGTATCGATTCCGGTTATCATGAAGATCGGAAAGAATTACAGCAATATTCCTTCGCTGGTTAATTTGTTGAAAGTAAACGGTGCTGATGGTGTCGTGCTATTCAATCGTTTCTACCAGCCGGATATCGACATTAATAATATGCAGATCGTTTCGGGTAATGTATTTAGCAATCATTCCGATTTGAGTGACACGATTCGCTGGACGGCTATCGTATCCGGAAAGATCCCGGGAATCAGTATCGCTTCCTCTACCGGTGTGCATGATTGGGAAGATGTCGTTAAATGTCTATTGGCCGGCGCTTCCGCCGTACAGATGTGTAGCGCTGTCTATACACATGGAGCGGAAATCATCTCCCAAGTATTGACTTGCGTGGAAGAGTGGATGCATCAGGCACATTACCAATCCCTTTCCCAATTCCAAGGCAAATTGAATTACGCCAATATCCCGAACCCGGCGATGTATGAGCGTTCACAATTCATGAAATATTTCTCCAACAGAGATTAAAAAAAATACCTAGTAGTAGAGACGGGGCGTGCCCCGTCTCATCCCAGCTAAATGGTAACTTAAAGATACTATTCAGACGGTGATGAGACGGGGCACGCCCTGTCTCTACTATAGGGTAATATACAATAGTCTTAATTATTTTCTACTAGAAAGTATTTTTATTAGAAAATAGTTATATCTTTGCATCATCAAACAAGTTATAAAGAAATATGGAACCAATTTGCGCCATAAAGGATATCTATAAGATACTGTACCAGTTCGAGAAAAATTTCTCGGAAGTACATGCTATCACCATCAACGAGGCCATGTTGCTTTGTTGCTTAAAGGATAATGAGGCAAAGTCGGCAGGAATGATTTGCGATTATATCGGTCTTTCAAACTCCCGGGTCTCAAAGGTGATCACCTCTGTCGAGAACAAGGGGTTTATCCGCAGGAACATCAATAAAGAGGATAAGCGGCAAATGTTTTTCTCGCTCACCCCAAAAGGGAAAGAGAAAATACAACAGATGATGCAGGCCGAGCTAAACATGGACAGCCTGTTCAATCAACTCAAGGAATACATACAAAAGGGATGAATCCCTTTTTTTAACTAATTATTGTCTACTAACAAATATGTATAATATAAATTAAATATAAACGGATATGAAGTACTTGATTATTGGAGGTGTAGCCGGTGGAGCTACCGTAGCAGCCCGGCTGCGTAGGATGGACGAGAAAGCGGAAATCATCCTTTTCGAACGTGGAAAATATGTTTCTTACGCAAACTGTGGATTACCTTATTATATAGGAGACACGATCAACGACCGGAATAAATTATTCGTACAAACCGTGAAAGGCTTCACGGATCGATTCCGCATCGATATCCGTACGGAGCAGGAAGCAACCCGAATCCTTCCCGAATCCAAGCAAGTGGAGGTAAAGAAACTCGGCACAGGAGAAACCTACACGGAGACTTACGATAAACTAGTGCTCTCTCCCGGTGCGGAGCCTTTGCGTCCACGCATCGAAGGAATCGAGAGTAAAAAGATATTCACGTTACGTAACGTGCCGGATACGGACACGATCAAGAATTACGTGAACACGGAAAAGCCCCGTACCGCCGTTGTTGTAGGGGGTGGTTTCATCGGCTTGGAGATGGCGGAGAATTTGCATGAGCTGGGTGTCCACGTCACCGTCGTGGAAATGGCTAACCAAGTGATGGCACCCCTCGACTATTCCATGGCCGCTATCGTACATCAGCAATTGATCGGCAAGCAGGTAGGCTTGATGCTGGAAGATGGCGTATCTCGTTTCGAGGAGACTTCCAGAGGCGTGACCGTTCATTTGAAAAGTGGGAAGCAGATCCCGGCGGATATGGTTTTATTGAGTATCGGTGTCCGTCCGGAAACCCGATTGGCCAAGGAAGCGGGACTTACGATCGGAGCACTCGGCGGTATCGCTGTCAATGAATATATGCAGACCTCGAACCCGGATATTTATGCGTTGGGAGATGCCGTGGAAGTACGCCACCTCGTGACAGGCAAACCAGCCTTGATCCCATTGGCGGGTCCAGCGAATAAGCAAGGACGTATCGTAGCCGATAATATCGTATCCGGCAATAAGGAAACTTATGACGGGACGATGGGAACCTCTATCGCCAAGGTATTCGACTTGACGGTCGCCACGGCGGGAGCTAACGCTAAGCTGTTGAAACGGGAAGGAATCGCTTATCAATCCTCCTATACGCATGGAGCCTCGCATGCGGGATATTACCCGGGAGCCGTGCCTTTATCGATCAAGATATTGTTCGCGCCGGAAGACGGACGACTGTTAGGGGCGCAAGTCGTAGGTTTCGGAGGCGTAGACAAACGGATCGAGATGTTAGCGCAAGTTATCCAGCGGAAAGGTACGGTCTATGACCTGACGGAGTTGGAACATGCGTATGCTCCTCCTTATTCAGCCGCTAAAGATCCCGTAAATATGGCCGGGTTCGTAGCGGAGAACCTACTTACGGGAAAAGCGAAAGCGATCCAGTGGAGAGAGATCCAGAACTTATCGCCAGATACCGTACGTATCGATGTCCGTACCCGTGACGAGTACAGCTTAGGGACAATCCCCGGCTTCATCAATATCCCGGTTGATGAGTTAAGAGAACATTTGGCGGAACTGCCCAAGGATAAACTGATCGTAGTGACTTGCGCCGTTGGATTAAGGGGCTATTTGGCTTATCGCATCCTGACTCAAAATGGCTTCACGAATGTCCGAAACCTATCCGGTGGTTACAAGACTTGGAGTGTAGCGACAGCAAAGATCAAGAATGAGCCGGCCTGCGCACCTTGTTCGTCCGAAGCTGTTTCTGATAAGGCATCTGGTAAAAGTAGCTCTTGCAAATCGACTCCGGCAGCTACAGCGATTAAGGTAGACGCTTGCGGATTAATGTGTCCGGGACCGATCATGCAGTTGAAAAAGAACTATGAGAACTTGCGGGAAGATGAGTCATTGGAAATCACCGCAACAGATCAGGCTTTCGGAAAAGATGTCTCTTCATGGTGCAAGATAACCGGGGCAGAGTTAGTCTCTCTGGAAAATAAGGGAGGCACGATCGCCGCCACGGTACGAAAAAAAAAAGCTGAATGCAAAATAGCGACAGGTGGTAATAGTGCCGACAACAAGACATTGATCGTTTTCAGCGATGACCTCGATAAGGCGTTGGCCTCATTCGTCATAGCGAACGGGGCTGCCTCCACCGGAAAGAAGGTGACTATGTTCTTTACTTTCTGGGGACTTAACGTGATTAAGAAACGGGAAAAACCTGCCGTATCAAAAGATATCTTCGGCAAGATGTTTGGCTGGATGCTTCCAGCAAATAGCGAAAAGCTGAAACTATCTAAAATGAATATGGGTGGAGCCGGCAGTTGGATGATGCGCCTTATCATGAGGAAGAAACGGATCGACAGCTTGGAAAGCCTTATGGCACAAGCCGTAGAGAATGGTATCGAGATGATCGCCTGCACGATGAGCATGGACGTAATGGGCGTCAAAAAAGAAGAACTGATGGATAACGTTGTCCTAGGAGGCGTAGCCACCTATCTGGAACGTGCGGAAGACGCGAACGTAAACTTATTCATCTAATTCATTCAAAAAAATATCCCAGCATACCCACAATAAGGACAATGCTGGGATATTTTATATAAATGATCTGATGCTTATTTAATCATATCAAACCCAGTGTAAGGGATCAACGCTTTCGGGATGCGGATACCTTCGGGGGTTTGGTTGTTTTCCAATAAGGCGGCTACGATGCGAGGTAAAGCCAAGGCACTACCATTCAAGGTATGGCAAAGTTGCGTTTTCTTATTCTCGTCACGATAGCGGCATTTCAAGCGGTTGGCTTGATACGTATCGAAGTTGGACACGGAGCTAACTTCCAACCAGCGTTGTTGTGCCTCGGAATACACCTCGAAGTCAAAGCAAAGGGCAGCCGTGAAACTCATATCACCCCCACAAAGACGAAGGATGCGATACGGCAACTCCAACTTCTGAAGTAATCCCTCCACATGATTCAACATCTCTTGGTGAGATTGCTTAGAGTGCTCCGGTTTATCGATCCGAACCAACTCCACCTTAGAAAATTCGTGCAAACGATTCAAACCACGTACATCCTTGCCATAAGATCCGGCCTCACGACGGAAGCATTGTGTATAAGCGCAATTCTTGATCGGTAACTGCTTCTCATCCAGAATGACATCCCGGTAAATATTTGTCACGGGCACCTCCGCTGTCGGGATCAAATAGAGGTCGTCTACCTCGCAATGATACATCTGTCCCTCCTTATCTGGAAGCTGTCCCGTACCATAACCGGAAGCCGAGTTCACCACCGTAGGCGGCATGATCTCCAAGTAACCGGCGTCACGGGCCTCATCCAAGAAGAAGTTGATCAACGCACGTTGCAAACGAGCGCCCTGTCCTTTATAGACCGGGAAACCTGCTCCCGTGATCTTAACACCCAGATCGAAATCAATCAAATCATATTTCTTCGCCAATTCCCAGTGCGGAAGAGCGTTCTTCGGAAGTTCCGTTTCCATACCTCCCATTTTCTCTACCACATTGTCCTCGGCGGAGGTACCCTCGGGCACCTCATCGTAAGGTACGTTCGGGATCGTATAAAGTAAGTTCTGCAGCTCCTCGGCAGCCTGATCCATCTCAACCTGCAAAGCCTTGCTCACCTCCTTGATCTCGGAAACATGTTTCTTAGCGGCCTCCGCCTCTTCCTTCTTGCCCTCTTTCATTAATTGTCCGATCGACTTCGAGGTTGCGTTTACCTCCGCTAGGTTCTTATCTAATTGATTTTGTGCGATACGTCTTTTATCATTCAATTCCAACACTTTATCGATGCTTTCTTTCGCACCCTTAAAATGTTTCTTTTCCAGTCCACGGATTACGGCATCCGTGTTTTCAGTGATTAATTTGATTGTCAACATATTCTATTTATGTTTAATAGTTTTTCTAAGACGCGAATTTAGTAATTTTATTTTACCCGACCACCCGTTAACCAAGTTCTTGTATAATAAGGTTCGCTAAGGCTACTTACCATCACGCCGCTAGAAGTACTGGTATGGATGAAGCGCCCATTTTTCAAGTAAATCCCCACGTGATTCGGAACGCCACGCTTCCCGCCACGGCCCGTCTTGAAAAATACCAGATCTCCTTCCTGCAATTTGGCACGACTCACTTTCTTGCAATTATACTTCAGCATATCCGCCGAGGAACGAGCCAGCTGCTTTCCGTATACCTCCCGATAAACGATCGATACGAAACCGGAGCAATCCACGCCCCGTTTCGTGCTCCCTCCCAATTTATGACGTACACCCAACCAACGGGCCCCCTCGTTGTACAAGAATATATTATCTTCCGGTGTGATACGTACCCCATATAAGCGAGCCAACTCCTTCGGTCCCTTGAAATCGGCGGGCAAAGCTACTTTTTGTTGTTTTTTGCTACCGCACGAGGTCAGACATATAAGCAGGATAAAGATCCGGATAAACCCTAAAGGAATGCTATTCTTCATATCGTTTTCTCTTAATTAAGGCACGAATATACACATAAAGTTTAGAATGCCCATTATAAGGTTCCTACAATGGGCATTGTAAGGTCGTTAGAATGCCCATTGTAAGGAGCTTTGAATGGGCATCCAAGTTCAAGAAGGTTGAGCAGCTTTCAGATAAGCGTTGAACGCCTCTTTGTAGGCATCCGTCACGTGGATGATCTCCTTCCCGATATAAACGCAATTATTCCGGTCGACGGAGCGGATCTTATCCAACGCCACGATATAAGAACGATGGACCCGCATAAAGCGACCGGAAGGCAACATCTCTTCCATGGCCTTCATCGTCACGTGGGTGATAAGCGGACGGGCCTCCCCTTCCAGATAGATCATCACGTAATCCTTCAAACCCGTCACGTATAATATCCGGGAGATTTCCACCTGCCGCAACTGGCTATCCACCCGCACGAAAAGGCTACCTCTCTCCTCCTTCACGCTACTCATCTCAAACCATTGGCGGGCCTTCTCCGCAGCTCCGAGAAACTTATGGTATCGGATGGGCTTCAGCAGGAAATCGAGGGCATTCACCTCATAGCTATCAAAGGCATACTCCTTAAAGGCGGTCGTGAAGATCACCCTCGTACCGGGGGGCACCATGCGGGAGAGGTTCAGCCCGTCCAGATCCGGCATCTGGATATCCAAGAAAAGCACGTCCACCGAAGACTCACGCAACGTGGAGAGTGCCAGCACCGGATCATTGAAGGAAGCCGCCAGCCTCAGATAAGGCGTACGGCTTACGAAGTCCTCCAGCATCTTCACCGCCAAGGGCTCATCGTCTACGATCATGCAAGTCAGTGTTTTCATAAGCAGTCTCGAAGTGTTATTTGAACAAAGTAACTATTTCCCCGGAGCGCTTGATCATATCGGTAACGACCGGGATAAGCCAGATCCAGCCTACGCCTCAGGTTTTCCAACCCGATCCCCGATCCGCTACGGTTCACATCCGGTTTCGGATGGTCGCTATTCTCGCAGGTAAAAACAAGGTCATCTCCTTCCGCCTTGAAACGAATACGTACGAACGACGACTTACGGCTATTCACGCCATGCTTGAATGCATTCTCTATCAAAGAAATAAACAAGAGCGGAACGATCCTCATCGGTTTAATCGGAATCTGCAAATCTACTTCCACGGTAGCCAACTCATTGCAGCGCAATCTCATCAGCTCGATGTAATTATTCATGAACTCGATCTCGCCTTCCACCGGTACCAGCTCATGGTTCGACTCATAGAGCGTATACCGCAGCAAATCGCTCAATTGCCCGATACTTTCTTGCGCCGTATCTTGGTCTATCTGGACCAAGCTGGAAATATTATTCAAGGTATTAAAGAGAAAATGCGGATTCAACTGGTTCTTCAGCCAAGCCAGTTCCGCCTCGGCGTTTTTCTGCCGTTCCTCTTTCAAACGCATCTGCATATCGCCCCAGCGTACGATATAACGGAACCCCACGGCACATCCAATCACTAGCAAATGTAAGAAGAACGCTCCGAAAGCGACCATATACATTCCCGAACGCCATTCGTCCGGGAAATCCGCCTTAGGAGAAAATATCCATAGGTTAGCCCCCGTGATCAATAGCAAATTCATCAAACCAAAGAGCATCTTCCGATCCCGATAAAGCAAATAGGGAACCAATACATAGAAATTAGCGGTGAAAACAATAGCCAACGGAGTAATGAATCCCGTATTAATCTTCCACACCTCGAAAGCCGAACTCGGATTAAAGCGTATGAAAAAATCGATCGCAGGAGGAATCAGCCATAAGGTGATCCACAATAAAGCCTGTCCTCCCGCCAATATATAATCTTGCCTCGTGAATTTCATAATACCGTTTTTTATAAAAGTAAGCGAATCTAACGCCTGCGCCTATGAACGCAAGCGTTTATTCGACGAGTGGCAGGGTCGCTTTAGACGAAAAAAGAATTATCGTTTCTGGATACGAGCCGCATAGCCTCCACCGGGAGCCATACGGATCTTTAATTTGCGATCTGTCGGGACTGGGATTACCTCTTTCTTATAATCACGGGCAGCACGATCGGCATTTATGCCATCCTTGAATAATTCCAAAGTATAATCACCTTCGCCCAAGAAAGACAGGTCTAAATCCAGCTCCCTCGGCGTCCAGTTGGTCAATGCCCCGATATACCAATCATTACCATGACGGCGGGCGATCGCTACATACTCGGAGACCTTTCCATCCAATGAGACCGTCTCATCCCAGATAGTGGGAATGTTAGAGATAAACTCCGTACATTCCTTTTCCCTCCTGTAATTAGACGGGGCATCGCACAACATATTGAAAGGAGACTCGAAGATCACGTAAGTAGCCAACTGGCGGCAACGGGTTCCTTGGCTCATCGGCTCCGAGTTTACCGGGCGATAATTACCTTTAACGGCGTTACGCATAGCGCCTTGCGTATAATCCATCGGGCCAGCGATCATACGGATGAATGGGATCGTGACATCGTACGTCACCATATCGTAAGACTCGGGAGACCATTTCAGTTGCTCCAAGCCATTCACACCCTCATAGTTCAATACGTTCGGATAGGTCCGTTGAAGACCTGTCGGCTTGAATACGCCATGGAAATCCACTAGCATCTTATATTTAGCGCATACCTCGGAGGCCTCATAAATAAAGTTCACCATTTCCTGATCGTCACGATCCAAGAAATCCACCTTGAAGCCTTTCACGCCCATATCCGAATAATGCTTCACGACATTCTCCATATCACGGGCGAAAGCCCAATAACCCGCCCAAAGGATAATTCCGACATTCTTGGACTTACCGTAATCCACCAATTCTTGAAGATCGATCTCCGGTATTACTTGCATCATGTCCGCTTGCAGGTTCACGGCCCAGCCCTCATCCAAGATTACGTACTCGATGCCATGCTCGGCGGCGAAGTCGATATAATATTTATAGGTGGGATTATTGATTCCGGCACGGAAATCCACACCGTATAGATTCCAGTCGTTCCACCAATCCCAAGCCACCTTACCCGGCTTGATCCAAGAGATATCGTTTACCCGGGAGGGAGAAGCCAGACGGTAGACCATATCGCAATCGGCCAACTCCTTATCATTCTGGGAGATTATAAACGCACGCCAAGGGAAAGAACGGGTTCCGGATGTTTTGGCGATATAGTTCTCACGCTCTTTCACCAACATCTGTAACTGATTATGGCCGCCTTGCTCCTTCACTTTCGGATAAGGCGCATGAACCGCTTTCAAGGAAGTTTTTCCCGTCTCGTTATTCAAGAACATCCCGGGAAAATCCTCCAGATCGGCTTCCGTGATACAGACCTTGCGACCGTCTCCCAGATCCACCAAAAGAGGCAGGATCTTCAGGCGTTTATCATTTAGGCTAGAGATCGTCTCGTTTACGTAGGGCTGCTCGAAGGAGTTGAAGAATTGCTCCTCGAACGTCGGCTTCGTACTATTCACGTAAGCGGTGAATGTCTTATAATCCGAGGGGAAGTTATAGACGGCCTCCTCGTCGGCGATAACGATCGGTTCCTTTCTTTTCGTCGTGAAACGGTAAGCGACTCCATCGTTATACACCCTAAAAACCAGCCCGTAGTTTCCCCGGAACGAGATTTGCATCTCATTATAGATATCCTTTACTACGTCCTTCTTATAGAACGGAGAGGGTATTTCCTTGTCTACCGAGGTCTTCGTCACTTTCAAGACTTTCGGGTTAGCACCAAGTACCTCACCTCCTTGTAAAGTCATAGATACGGTAGAATTCATCACCTCCGAATGATCCTGTACGATAGCGAAAGTGACTTTATCGGCTACCGTAACCTCCACCTTTATATCCCGGTTCGGAGACTGGACTTGGTAATTCTTCTGGGCGATCGACGGGATAGCGCCCATTAAAAAGAGAAAAGCAAATAGAATGTTTTTACTCATGGTTTATTGATTTAAGTTTGTTTATGAATACAAATATATATTATCTTTGTCATATTCATAACAAAAAACAAATAATACCGAAATGATGAGACTTCACAAAATCCTCTTAACGCTCGTATGTTTCACGGTTCTCTCCGCTCACGCACAATGGAAATGGCTCAACCCGCTCGAATGTGGATTCCCTGTCATACAAAACCAAGGATGGACCGAAGAGATCGGAGACCGTTACGTTCGGCTTCCCCAAAGAGCCGAAGGCAAGGTACGTAAACCCGTCTGGGATTTATCGCGCAACTCCGCCGGGTTGGCGATTCATTTTTTCAGCAACGCCCCTGAACTAAAAGTACGCTATCAAGTAAGTGGACCGCTGAATATGCCACATATGCCCACGACAGGCGTATCCGGTGTAGATCTATATAGTATCGATAGCGATGGCCAATGGAGATTTTATTTCGGCGGTTATCCTTCCGGAGATACGCTTCAATATCATTATACGAACATAGGCAAAGATATGTATCATGACAGGGGCTATGAGTTCCGCCTCTACCTGCCTCCTTATAATACGATAAAGTGGTTGGAAATCGGCGTGCCCGAAAACGATGAGCTTACGTTTATCCCCGTATCGCCCGAGAAACCGATTCTTTTATACGGAACCTCGATCGCCCAAGGCGCATGCGCCTCTCGCCCGGGCATGACTTGGGGCACGATCTTGCAGCGTTCTCTGGGATATCCGCTTATCAACCTAGGCTTCTCCGGTAACGGACGTTTAGAGAAAGAGGTATTGGATTTTATTTGTGAGATAGACGCACGCCTTTATATCCTTGACTGCCTGCCCAACCTCACGCCAAAGAGCAAAGATGAGATCACGCAACTCGTATCGGACGCAGTCAAGCAAATACGTGCCACCCACTCCTCTCCGATCTTATTAGTGGAGCATGCCGGATATAGCAACGCACTCGCTGACGATACGAAGTTACAAGATTATACACGCATGAACGAAGGAGCTAAAAAAGCATTCGAGGAATTGCAGGCACAAGGGATAAAAGATATCTACTACCTTACACGAGAAGAGTTGGGACCGCACCCGGACGCTTGGGTAGATTACGTCCATCCTTCCGACTGGGGCATGGAAACACAGGCGAACGCCGTAGAGCGGAAAGTACGGGAAATATTACGCATCCCCGAAGGTAATCTCTCCACTACACAGCCTGTCACCCAGCGCCGGGAACCCAATAATTACGAATGGCAAAAACGTCACCGGGATATTCTCTCGCTGAATCAAAGCAACCCGCCTCGACGGGTGATCCTAGGTAATTCCATCACGCATTTCTGGGGAGGAGAGCCCAAAGGACCGTCCGTGCGAGGTATGGAAACATGGGAGAAAATCATGCGTCCGGCTGGATTCCACAATCTCGGATATGGTTTCGACCGTATCGAGAACGTACTTTGGAGAGTCTATCATGGTGAATTGGATGGATACAAGGCTGAGGAAGTAGTATTGATGATCGGCACGAATAACATCGGAATCAACAATGACAACGAGATCGTGGAAGGCATTCGTTTCTTGCTTTCCGCCATCAAGCAACGGCAGCCGGAGGCCAAGATCAAGGTAATCGGCATCTTGCCCCGCCGCAACCAAGAAGAACGGGTAAGGAATCTCAATCTCCGCATCCGTCAAATGGTCGAGACCGGATGGTACACGTTCAAGAACCCGGGTACGAAGTTGCTTCAGGAAGACGGCAAGATAAACGAATCCTTATTCTCAGACGGATTACACCCGAACGAGGAAGGCTATAAACAAATCGTGGACGAGATCGCCCATTAAGCGATAGTCCCTTTACTCACGAATCAATCCGAGCAACATACGCAACGCCGCCTCTGCCGACAAGCGAATGTTCTCCATACGAGGATTCTCCCCGAAATGATAGCACTCGGAGAGAATCCTCTCCTTATAAGCGGCCGCAATCCATACCGTTCCCACCGGTTTCGAGGGAGTCCCGCCTCCCGGCCCGGCGATCCCGGAGGTAGCGACGGCACAATCACATCCCAATACCCGCATAGTTCCACGGGCCATCTGCTCCACGACCGGCTGGCTTACGGCCCCGAAAGTGTTCAAGTCCGCCTCGGAGACACCGAGCACATGATGCTTCACCTCATTGCAATAGGCTACCACGCCCCCGGTGAAGTATTCCGAGCTGCCCGCCATGGAGGTTATCATGCTGGCAATCTTTCCGCCTGTACAACTCTCTGCCGTACCCATCATCAGGTGTCCTGATTTGAGTGCGTCCGCTACTTCTAACTCTATTGGTAAATCATCTACTTCCATTGTTATAATGATACTAGGAGTTTCATTATGGGAAAACAATAGTTTCATTAGGAAGAAACTTTTGTTTTCCCTAGAAGAAACTTTTGTTTCTCTATAGTAAAACTATTTTCCTATAAGACAACCCTAGAAAAAGGAGCGGCATCCATCGGACAGAACTCCTTATCCATATACTTATAATATCCCGTGATAGCTACCATAGCGGCGTTATCCGTGGTGAACGAGAACTTCGGGATATGCACTTTCCAGCCATAACGTTTGGCGTGATCCAAGAATGCCTCACGCAAACCGGAATTGGCCGATACACCTCCGGCGACGGCTACTTCCTTTATATGCAAATCCTTCGCCGCCTTACGCAATTTACTCATCAAGATATCGATTACCGTAGCTTGCAAGGAAGCGCATAGGTCTCGCTTGTTCTTCTCGATAAAATCCGGATCATCTTTCAAATGATCACGCAAGGTATATAAGAAGGAAGTCTTCAGGCCACTGAAGCTATAGTCATATCCGGGGATATGCGGCTTGCTGAACGTAAAGGCATTCGGATTGCCCTCGTTCGCCAAACGATTCACGACTGGGCCACCGGGATAACCCAGTCCCATCACCTTGGCGCATTTGTCGAAAGCCTCTCCCGCTGCGTCGTCGATCGTCTGGCCGATCACCTCCATATCATTATAAGCGTTCACCTTTATGATTTGCGAGTTACCGCCCGAAACCAACAAGCAAAGGAAAGGAAACGAGGGAGCATGGTCATCGTCCGGAGTCTCCTTGATAAAATGAGCCAACACGTGAGCCTGTAAATGATTGACCTCGATCATCGGGATATCCAAGGAAGCGGCCAACCCCTTGGCGAACGAGGTCCCGACCAATAAAGAACCCATCAAACCCGGCCCACGAGTAAACGCCACGGCACTCAACTCGGACTTATCGATGCCGGCACGCTTGATGGCCTCGGCCACTACCGGAATGATATTCTGCTGATGGGCACGGGAAGCCAACTCGGGGACAACCCCGCCATAGGCCTCATGAACGGCTTGACTGGCTATTACGTTGGACAGCATCACGCCGTCCCGAATCACGGAAGAGGAAGTGTCATCGCAAGAAGACTCGATTCCTAATATTGTTATACTCATATCTTCGTCTTTTTTTCCGCGAATTAACGAAATCTATCGCGATATTGTTGTAGATTTGCGCTAAATAAATAGAAAAGATATCAGAGGACTTAAATACATAATCATTACCCTACTTACGTTATTCTGGATATTCTATGCGCTGCCGGGCATCTTGCTGAGAATCCCTTACATTCAAACCCAAGTCTCGGAAGTAGCCACGACCCAATTATCCAGCCATCTCGGTGTGCCCGTAAAGATAGGTAACGTGGATATCGAATGGTTCAATCGTCTGGTACTGGAAGGGCTTTATCTGGAAGACCAAGACGGGAAAGTCATGTTCGAGGCGAACCATGTGGCGGCGGGATTCGAGATCATGCCGTTACTGGAAGGGAAGTTTGTCTTCACGACGGTACGCTTGTTCGGTTTCTCCTTCAACCTACGAAAACATACGCCTGAAAGCCCCTTGAACCTGCAATTCGTCATCGACGCTTTCGCCAGCAAGGATTCGATAAAGAAAGAGAAGAATATCGATCTCCGTTTCAACTCCATCATGATCCGAAGAGGTAATTTCAGCTATAACGTGGATAGCGAGAAAGAGACCCCGGGAAAGTTCAACGCCAAGCATATCGATATCAAGAACCTGAGTGCCAAGATATCCCTCAAGGCTTTTAACAAGGACAGCGTGAACGCCCATATCAAGAAGATGAGTTTCGACGAGGCGTCCGGTTTCTCCTTGAATAAGTTATCGCTGAACGTGGTCGGGAACCGGGATAGCGCTTTCGTGCAGGACTTCGAGGTACGCTTGCCGCAGACAGACTTGAAGATCGGCCTTGCCCGGATCGATTTAAGCGAGATCGATAGCCTTCCCGCTCTCTTGAACAACGCTCCGATCGATTTGAATATAACGCCTTCGCAAATCTGCCTGAAGGACTTATCCCCTTTCGTTCCGGCATTCAAGAACTTCGCCGACACGATTGAGTTATCGGCCGAGGCAAACGGCTACATCAATAATTTTAACTTGAAGCGCCTCACCTTGAAGTATAGCGATAAGATGCTGTTTATCGGCCAGATGGAACTGAAAAACATCACCCATCCCGAGGAAACGTATCTTTTAGGGAAGGTGAATAAGATGTATATCACGACAGACGGTATCTCCAGTCTGGCCAATAACTTCAATGAGCGTCCGAAGAATCTCCCGGCCCCGGTCATCAAATTGGGGACGATCAATTTCACGGGCGAGATATCAGGCTTTTTTGATAACCTAGTCGCTTTCGGAAAACTATCGTCTTCCATCGGCTCCATACAGACAGACTTGATATTCGGTAGCAACAAGGATAAGAATATAGCCGCTTACCTACGGGGACGCATCGCCTCCAGTAACTTGCGGCTCCATGAGTTATTTGGCGAGAATAATCCTTTCGGGGAGGCTCGCTTCGACATCAATATCGATACCCGTAGACCTGTTGGCGGAAATTTCTCCGGAAATATCCAAGCACAAGTCAAGGAGTTCGATTATAAAGCTTATAAATACAAGGATATAAATCTTTCCGGTAATTTCAAGAAGAGTAGTTTCGATGGGACTATCCATGTAAACGATCCCAATGGCGAGTTATACGCCCAAGGTATCTTCCAGCACCAAGGGCAAAACTCCTTGTTTAATTTCACCGCCCGCCTCGATCATTTCCGGCCGGACCGATTGAACCTGACGGACAAATATGAGGCGCCGAATATCTCCTTGGCTTTAAACGCGGATTTCACCGGAGATAATATCGATAATCTGGAAGGTAGCATCACGTTGGACAGTCTTTCTTTCGAGACCACTCCCAGCAGCTTCTTCCTTAAGAAATTCGAAGTAGTTGCCTCGGGGCATAGTCTCGACCGGCAATTAACCATAACGTCCGATATCTTGAATGGAGAGGTCACCGGGTCTTACTCATTCAACACGCTAATCCCCAGCCTTATGAATACGTTCAAGGGATATGTGCCAGCCTTGATCAACACGACCCAGAAAAAACAAATCGTGAAGGAGAATAACTTCGCCCTCCTATTAACGATCGAGAATACGGAAGCGCTTTCTACGACATTGAAACTACCGTTCACGATGGTGCAACCCGGACGGATCACGGGACATTATAATAATATTTATAATAAGTTCCGTATCGAGGCGTGGCTTCCGAAGTTCAATCTCGGGAAATCCATGTTCGAATCCGGCTACTTGGTTTGCGACAATCCGAACGATAAGGTAAACCTCCAATTAAAAACGATTAATTACAACGACAAGGGACTGCGTAATTACCTTGATCTCAAGGCAGACGCTAAAGACAATCTGGTGAATACCATGATTGGGTGGGCGAATAATAAAGAGCGGTTATTTAAGGCCGACATCTCCGCCTCTACCCTTTTTGTCGAGGAGGAAAGCGAGAAAGGGCCGGCCAAGTTACGTACGGAAGTCACGTTGAATAAAAGCCCCCTCATTATTAAAGACACGCTCTGGACCATCAATCCGGCGAATATAACAATTCGTGAGGGCAAGATCGGTATCGAGCATTTCCGGGTAGATCATGAGACCCAGTATTTATCTATGGAAGGGACGATCTCGAAAGATCCGGCAGATACTTTATTGGTAGACTTGAAGCAAATAGAGCTGAGTTATGTCTTCGACGTATTGAATATCCCAGTCTTGCAATTCGGGGGTGAGGCGACCGGTAAGTTCTATGTGAACGACTTATTCAATAGCCGCATGCTAAATACGGATCTGGAAGTAAAGAATTTCTCATTCAACCAAACCCCCTTGGGTCGCCTCAATCTCTTCAGCGAATGGGACGACGCACAGAAAGGTATCCTTATGCTGGGAAGCATCTACAAGAACGACAGCACTTGGACGGATGTGAACGGTTATGTATTTCCAGTCGGGCCCAATGCGGGGCTATCCTTGTATTTCGATGCCAATGATATCAATCTGGCCTTCTTGCAACCCTTTGTCGATACGGTCATAAAGAACTTGCAAGGCCGGGGATTCGGAAGTATACATTTGCACGGCCCCTTTAAGGAGCTGAATGTCGAGGGAGATGCCTATGTCATGGATGGAGGGGTAGGCGTTGATTTCTTGGATACGTATTATACCTTCTCCGATTCCGTCCACCTTGACTCTACGTCCGTCAATTTACGGAATATCACGGTCAAGGATCAATTCGGCAACTCCGGAAAAGTCAGCCTTAAGTTCAATCATCTGCATTTCCGGGATTATAGCTTCCTCGTAAACGTGCAGGGTAATAAGATGTTGATGTATAACGCCAACCAGAAAAAGAATCCGCTGATCTATGGAACGGTATTCGCCAGCGGAACGGCGCAAATCAAGGGCAACGGTAAGTTGATAGACTTTGATATTAACATGAAAAGCGAACCTAAGACTGCTATTTATCTGGACTTCATGAATAATAACTCGGCTACGGACTATGATTTTATCACGTTCGTCGATAAAAGCAAGTTGGCCGCTAACGTAGATTCCACGTCCACACACCCATTGAATATCGTACACGAGACAGACGAGGGAGCCGAGCTACGAATGAACTTCCTCCTTGATATCACACCCGATGCCGATATAGAGCTAATCATGGACCCGATAGCGGGAGACCGTATCAAAGGAAACGCCAGTGGAAGTTTACAAATACAATATGGAACAAGAAGTGATCTTCGTATGTATGGCGACGTGAATATCGTACAAGGAAACTATAATTTCAGCTTACAGCAAATCATCCATAAAGACTTTAAGATCAGAGACGGTAGCACGATCAATTTCCGTGGCGATCCCTTTAATGCCCATATGGATATCAATGCGATCTACAATCTGACCGCAAATATCGGAGACTTGGATCAGAGTCTCTTACAAGAAAGTTCTCGAACAAACATACCCGTCAATTGCGTCTTAAACCTTGAAGGCGCATTGCGCAGCCCGTCTATTTCCTTCGACTTAGAATTTCCGAACTCTAACGAGGAGTTAGAGCGTCAAGTCAAAGCGTTTATAGACACAGAGGATATGATGACCCGGCAAATCGTTTATTTGTTGGTGTTAAATAAATTCTATACACCCGAGTATGCCCAAACGACTTACAAGTCTAGCGAGTTAAACGCCGTGGCTTCATCCGCTATCTCAGCGCAATTATCCAATCTGTTAGGTAGTTTCACGGATAAAGTGCAAATAGGGACAAACATACGAGCGGGACAGGACGGTTTCAAGGAAGACACGGAATACGAGATGATATTATCCAGCCAGTTGCTAAACAACCGCTTATTGATCAATGGTAATTTCGGTATGAGAAATACGGTTACTACAGGCAAAAATAACACCTTTATCGGGGAGTTCGACCTAGAATATAAGTTGACCCCCTCCGGTGAGATCCGGCTAAAGGCTTATAACCATGCCAGAGATATGTATTTCGGCCTGAAGCAAGCATTAACCATACAAGGTGTAGGAATCATGTACCGGAAAGACTTTACAAATTTCTCTGAGATTTTCAGAAGAAGAAAGAGACCTCTTTTACCCTTGATTCCCAAAGACTCTACGAATGTCCCTCCCGTAGTCAAAGACTCAACAAATCTTTCACTGCCGACTGATAAGAAGTAAGGGAAGTACTTTTCAAGACTTTCTTGCGAAGCCTTTTATCGGCCTCCGGCAAAAGATAATCCCAGATTGTCTTCATTTTGGATAATACCTGATGCTCGCCACCTTCCAACCGGGCAGCATATTCATCCATCAACGACTCATGGAACATGACTAGTTTATCCCGCCTCTCATTCACGGTCAAGACCTGTCCGGACACAAACTCAGTGGCCAGCCAAGGAGAGGCCAATAACCCTCGTCCTAGCATAAGCCCGGCAAGCCCCGGAAAACGCACCTTTATACCTCGGATATCTTCCAGCTCCACTAAATCTCCATTATAATATAAAGGAAGTTTACATTCCTCATAAAAACAGGAGAATCCATCCCAATCGATAGCTCCTTTATATTGCTGTATCCCTAACCGGGGATGCAAGGTTATATGCTTCAAAGGTAACTTATTTAATAAGGACAGAAGCACGAATGACTCGTCCGCACACTCCCACCCCAAACGCATTTTCACAGAAAAAGAAATATCCGGGAACTCCTCAATCGTACGTAATAAATACTCGGCCTCTTCCTTGTACCGCAAAAGTCCCGAGCCTCTATGGGCACGGACCTGCATAGGGAAAGGGCATCCTAAATTAATATCCGCTTCCCGGTACCCATTCTCTTGGAATAAACGCACGATCGACCGAAACTCGTCTGGTGTGGAAGCGATCAATTGCGGTACGACATGTACCTGCCTATTTCTATCGCAAGCGATATCCTTCAAGTCCTTATTCCGGAAACCACCTTTCTCTATCCTTACAAAAGGAGTATAATAGGTATCTACGCCCCCGAATACTCGGGTATGCGCCTCTCTATAAACCGAATCCGTATATCCTTGCAAAGGAGCGAAATGAATGACTGCCATATCAAGCGAAGATTTCCATGAAAATCGATCTCAATTGACTTTTTGCCAACTCAAAGTCTTGGGGTGCCCCCAACTCCATAGCCAAAGAGGTAACGCCTTTATCCGTAAAGCCACAAGGGTTGATCAATGAAAAGTAACTCAGATCCGTATTTATATTCAAAGCAAAGCCATGCATCGTAACGAACCGGCTGCTTTTCACACCAATCGCACAGATCTTACGGGCACGCCCCGGTACTTCAGGGTCTAGCCATACACCCGTCGCCCCTTCCAAACGTTCCCCTTTCAAGTCGTAAAGCGATAGGAAACGGATGATCGTCTCTTCCAGCATATGGATGTATTGTTTCAATCCCAGATTCCAATATTCCAGATCAAATACCGGATAACCGGTAATCTGTCCCGGCCCGTGATACGTTATATCCCCCCCTCTGTTTATATGGTAAAACGAGACCCCTCGTTCCCGTAAAGTTTCCTCGGGGATAAGCAAATTAGAGTCCTTGCCACTTTTACCGATCGTCAAGACCGGTAAATGCTCACAAAAGAATAATTGATTATCCTCTTTCTTTCCCGTTGCCTTCGCATCCAATAAGACCTCGAAAGCAGCTGTCTGATATTCTAACGCATCGGCATAAGCGATTCGTCCCAAGTCATGATAACGGAAGCTCTCCATTTCTTTCTTTTTTTAACCTTTCCGGTACCGGGATCAACTTGCCCGGCACCATATCCCATTTCTACTTTTATCAGTTTTCCCATTAAGGAAATTATTTTCGCTTGTCGTTTCAGCATATAAGGTGACGGTTTAGCAGAATTAAACTTCCGGGGATTTGGAAGTGTGGCCGCTATCAAGGCTGCCTCGCTTTTGGTCAATTGGTAGGCATGCTTACCGAAATGAGCCTCCGCTACCGCCTCCGCACCATAGATGCCCTCCCCCATCTCTATCGAGTTCAGATAGACTTCCATAATACGTTCCTTTCCCCATATCCATTCGATCAAGAAGGTAAAATAGACCTCGATGCCTTTCCGTAAATAACTTTTCCCCGGCCAAAGAAATACATTCTTAGCGGTCTGCTGGGAAATCGTGCTGGCACCTCTCACCCTTTTACCTTTCTCGGCCTCGGCCCGTGCCTTCTGGATTTGTTCCACATCAAAGCCATTATGCTCCATGAACAGGTTATCCTCCGACGCTATGACCGCTTGAACCAAAGGCTGGGCGATCTTGGATATAGGAACCCACGTATGATCGAGTTTCATTTTCTTCCCATCCTGATGCTGCTCATACATACGAATAAACATCAATGGCGTATAATATACGGGTACAAATTTATATACCACTACCGCCAATATACTGGATACAAACAGGAAGATCAACAGATTCCTGCACCAGATCCATATCCGTTTTACCAGAGGTGCTACCATATTCTTCTATTTGGAGAGACAAACTTACATAAAAAACTCGATTTTTATGCAAGTCAAA
>NZ_QTMJ01000037.1:0-22233 GCF_003635485.1 Parabacteroides sp. AF19-14
GCTGTATGCTTAATCCCCCAGGTTTATCGGGTGAGCCGATTTCATCCCTGTCAAGCATCTATGCGTAGGGATGTCTTTATGTGGCATAGTGGCAGGTACCCAAACCGCTCAAGCTTCTCCCGTCTTTGGGCAATCATCGGGCTTAGAACTTCCGAGTCCCAGCATCTACCAACAAAGTACGAAACAGATTTCCGGTATCGTCAAAGACCAGGCGGGGATTCCTGTAATTGGCGCGAACGTGATCGTAAAAGGGACGACAAACGGAGTAATCACCGGGCTCGATGGAGATTTCCTACTGGAAGTTCCGGAAAACGCTATCTTAGAGATCAGTTATATCGGTTATATGACGCAAAGTATCCCGATAAACGGGAAAACGACCTTCAACATCATCCTAGAAGAAGATACGCAGAAATTGGATGAGGTAGTCGTACTCGGTTATGGAGCGGGGCAACGCAAACAAGATCTCTCCGCTTCCGTGGGCGTGCTGAACAACACGGAAGACTTGGTGGCCCGTCCGGTTACCTCTACCGAAAGTATGTTGCAAGGGCAGTTAGCGGGTGTTACCGTACAAGCGAACGGTGGAGACCCAACGGCTACACCCTCAATCGTGATCCGTGGACAGGGCTCACAGAATGGCGATAACGTATTATGGGTTGTTGACGGTGTTCCCGGCGCACCCATCGCCTCTATGAATGATATCGAGACGATTGTCGTCTTAAAAGATGCTGCCTCTGCCGCTATCTATGGAGCGCAATCCGGAGCCGGCGGTGTTATCTTGGTAACCACCAAGAAGGCGAAAGAGGGCAAGACCTCGTTGAGCTATGACGCGACTTTCGGTGTTCGTAAAGCTAGCAACGTAATCGAGCCGTTAAATGCGGAAGAGCAACTCGAGATGCGAAAACTATCTTACGCAAACGCGGGGCTTACATTGCCGACCGGTTGGGACTTGACCAAGAACCCATGGGTAGGTACCACACGTACCAACTGGATGGACGAGATCTTCCGCACCGCTTTCTACCAACGCCATAACGTAGCCTTGAATGTTGGTTCCGAGAATGCCTCCAACCGTGTTTCATTTGCTTACGATAACGATGAAGGTGTATTGATCAATACTTTCAACAAGAACCTTTCACTTCGTTACAACGGTAAATTCAAATTGAATAAATGGGTGACCATCACCGAAGACGTGGTTTGGAAGAACAACGAAAGCCGTTCAAAAGATACCGACAGTGGTTATACGGGAGTTGTCGCAGCGGCTATGTATATGCCTGCCAGCGCTACGGTTTACAATCCGCTGGATGGTACTTACGGTGGAACAACGACCGAAGACCCGGATTACATCGCCAAATATGGCTCCAACTTCGCGGATATCCACGGAGACGCTGTCAATCCGGTTCGCTTGCTGGAGGCGGAAAACCGCTATGACCGAACCAGTGACATCTGGAGTACGACCAGTCTGGAACTAGCGAATATCGTTACCGGCTTAAAGTTCACGAGCCGTTTCACTTACAACCTGAAGAATAATCTATATAAGAACTTCAGTCCGATCCGTGACGAGGTGGGAAAACCCTCCTTGACAAATAATCTGGATGAAACGACTTACCGTGCAGACGCATGGAAAACGGAAAACACATTGACTTACGACAATACGTTTAATGACATGCACACCCTGGGTGTCTTACTATCCACTACGGCCGATCATTACAGCAAGCGAGGGCTAGAGGTTAATGGAAAAGATTTATCTGACGAATCCGATTATTTACAATATCTATCCTATGCGAATTCTGTTTCCGCTACCGATTATTTGACCGGTCCTGACGCAAACGTATCCTTGATCGCCCGTCTGGCTTATTCCTTCAACGATCGTTACTTCGTTACAGCCTCTTGGCGTCGTGATTACGCAGGCCGTCTACCTAAAGATAATAACTATGGCGACTTCCCTGCCGTAACAGCCGGATGGAAAATCTCTAATGAATCTTTCTTCCCGAAAAGCGAGACACTGAATTTATTGAAGATCCGTGCTTCTTGGGGACGTGTCGGTAATCTAGGATCTATCGGTTACAATTACAAATCAGCTTTATTAGGTAAGAATTATTGGTCGGAGCAGGCACAGTACGGCGTAGAATCGAACAAGATTTGGGGAAACTTCGTCTATAACTCTACCGCATTAAATCCCAACTTAACATGGGAAACTTCCGAGCAATGGGACTTAGGCCTAGATGTGAACATGTTCGACAATCGCTTGAGCATGGCATTCGACTATTTCGACAAACGCACGTTCAACTTGATCCAGTCGCAAACGATGAACTGGCCGGGAACGATCGGTATCGATGCCATGTTAGTCAATCAAGGTGAAGTCCGCAACCGAGGTTTCGAGGCACAAATCAATTGGAACCAACAAGTAAATAAAGATTGGTCGTACTTCGTTTCCGGAAACTTCTCTTATCTAAAGAACTGGGTTTCTGATATTGGGGTAAAGAACGCAGACGGAACCCCGGGCGTTTGGACAGGTATCACCAAAAATGATGCATATTTCGATGGAAGTTATCGTAACCTTCCATATATGTATCAAACAGCCGAAGGAGAACCGCTGGCCTCTTTCTATCTGATCAAGACTGACGGCATTTTTCAAAGCGACGCAGAGGCAGCCGCTTATGTAAACAAAGACGGAAAACGAATCCAACCGGACGCTGTAGCCGGCGATTTGAAATTCGTCGATGCCAATGGTGATGGAGTTATCAATGATGAAGACCGTCAATACTGCGGTAGCGCTACACCTAAAACTACATTCTCATTCTCCGGAGGATTCACTTGGAAGAAGCTTTCCGTAAGCGCTATGTTCCAAGGCGTAGGTGGAGCACAAGCTTTATATGTAGGTAAATATATGGCCTTAAGCGATGTAGAAGGAAACTTCAACCGCTCAAAAGAGATCATGAACGCTTGGAGTCCGTCGAATACAGGGTCGAATATTCCACGCTTATCGAAAAACGACCCAAATAGCAACTTTAGCACACCGTCTGATTGGTATCTGGAGAATGCTTCTTACTTACGTTTGAAGAACTTCACCGTATCCTATGACTTGAGTGATGTTATCAGGAAATGCGCTCACCTGCAAGAACGCAACAGCATGATGTCTGTTTACCTTAGCGGTGAGAACCTCTTCACGATCACGAACTACTCAGGAATGGACCCGGAAACCGGCGGTTGGGATGCCTTGAAGTATCCGGTTTCACGCGTATTCTCTGTCGGAGTCAAATTGACATACTAATCGGGTATTTTAAAAGATATTCATATTAACAAAGGATCAAAATGAAAAGATATATTACAGTATTAGCATTATCCGCATTGGTTTGTAGTTCTTGTAGCGACTTCCTCGACGTTCAGCCGGAAGGAAACGCAACTACAACCTCCTATTTCTTGAATGATCAACAGGCCATTGATGCCATTGACGGATTATATGAAAGATTCCATCAAGAGGGTTGTTACGGCCGTGAATTATTCTGGGAACAGGGAGCCGCATGCGACATTGTTTGGGGACGTACACGCGGTTATAACTCTTTGGCGACCTTAGCCTATACTGGTGATGAATCTCCTCTAAGAGATGTATTCAGCCGTATGTATTCTACTATGTCCCGTGCGAATTGGATCATCCAAGAATTAGTGAAGAAAGAAAAGGGAACGACGCTGACCGCCGTCGAGAAACGCAGCTTGGGCGAAGCTTACTTCAGTCGCGGCTGGGCACATTATCTGATCGCTTATCGGTACGGTACGGATAAACAAGGAGTACCTTTCGTACGTTACGAGGACTTCCCCGACGATTACGACAACTCCATACCGCCTCAGCAAGCTACCGTTATGGACAATTATAAACTGATCATCGAAGATATGGACAAGGCAATCGCCTACCTTCCAAACTTCGAATCCTATGACGCCGACAACCGGGGCCGGGCACATCAGGCTGCTGCCGTGGCGTTCAAAGCGAAAACTTATGCTTACTGGGCTACTTGGGATGCTACCCAATGGAACAACGTCATCGAGATGGTCAATCAATTGGAGAACAACTACAATCGAGATCTAGCTCCTACATTCGCGGAACTATTCTCGTCTGACTTGAAAGATTATTGGAATGCCGAATATCTCTGGACTATTCCGAGTATCGGCGGCGCACTACCGGGCGGTACCGAATTCCCGGGCATTATCCTTGAGAACAAAGGATGGGGCAAATATAATGGTTGGGGGCAGATGAAGCCCTCTTACGACATCTACGAAGAAATGGCGAAAGATGGTAAAGGTAATGACCGTTTAGTACGCTCAATCTTGGAATACAACCAAGAGTTCCCGTTCTTCGGCGAGACACGCAAATTCTGGTCTACCTCCGACCTTGAAGCTGGTTTCATGATCAATAAATACATGGACGCTTTCAAATACTCAGACCCTGTAGGTGAAGGAGCCGTGAGTGCTAACGGAGACTGGCCTACGGTCCGTGTCAATTTCCCGATCATCCGTTTCGCAGAAATGTTATTGTTCCGTGCCGAGGCATATTTAATGACAGGTCAAGCCGATAAAGCAACCGCAGATATCAACCGTATCCGCCTACGCTCAAACTTGACACCGCTTACCGGTACCGCCACGATGAAGGATCTATATCACGAACGCCGTTGTGAATTAGCTTTTGAGTTTACAGACCATCTATTCGACTTAAAGCGTTGGAACCGTTCTTCCAATACCGACATAAAGACATTGGCCGATAAAGAGTTGAACGCACATCCACGTATCCGAAGATATGAAGACCGGGCGAATCCGGAATCCGCGTTCACGATTATTGGTTACGAAGATTACACCAACAAAAACGCCTATCAAGCGCATATGATGGTATTCCCGTATCCTAGTGAAGAGATTACTAAATCGAATGGTCAATTGAAGCAGAACGAGGGATATTAACCGGCTCCTTTAAACCGATCAAGGTACGAATAAGATTCATTACGGGCTGTCTCAGAAAATGAAACAGCCCGTGTTATTTTCTACCGGGTAAAAACGCATATCTCAAATAGGTAGTTTACCTTTGCCAATTGTATACTATATATTAAACAAAAAATATACCATGAGATTAATTCAAACTCTTTCTTCTTGCTTGTGTACAGGAATAATAGCCTTATTCACGGCCTGTAGCCAAGCTCCACAATCCCCCATCGATTCCGTGGATCCGTTTATCGGCACGGGATTTCACGGACACACGTATCCCGGGGCCACGGCTCCCTACGGAGCGGTCCAACTAAGCCCGGACACCCGGAAAGGTAATTGGGACGCTTGTTCTGGCTATCATTACAGCGATTCTACCTTAATGGGTTTCTCCCATACCCATTTAAGCGGTACGGGATGTATCGACCTAGGCGATATCCTATTCCGTCCGTCACTCCAGACACCTTTAGCGTTCTCGCACTCGGACGAGAAGGCTTCCCCGGGCTACTACTCGGTGAATCTCAAGGAGGCAGGTGTATTAGCGGAACTTACCACGACCCCGCATGTCGGGATACACCGATATACCTATAAAAAAGAGACAGAGGCTACGTTGGTGGTCGATATGGACCATTTATTGGATAACGAATATATGTACGAGGGCTGGGTGAAGCGAACCGGGGATAACGAGCTTACCGGTATGCGGCGTACCCGGGGCTGGGTAGACAATCAATATGTCTTCTTTGTAGCGCAGTTCTCGCAACCGTTCTCTTCCATGGAACAGCCTTCCGAACGGCAAGCCGTACTTACCTTCGATACGACTACCGGAAAACCCATCGTCTGCAAAGTCGGGGTATCGATCGTAAATGAGGAGAACGCCCGTCTGAACCTTGAGCAAGAGACGGATTCCTATGGCTTTGATTTCGATGCCATCCATCAAGCGACACGCTCCGATTGGGAAAAAGAGCTGGACGTTATCACGGTAGAAGGAGGCACCGAAGCCGAGCGCACGAATTTCTATACGGCGCTATACCATAGCAAGATCATCCCGAATATAGCGAGCGACGTGAACGGACAATACCGCCGTCACGACATGAGCGTAGCGACGATCCCGGCAGGTCGCCGCCAATTCTCCACCTTTTCCACTTGGGACACCTTCCGGGCCTGGCATCCGATGATGACTCTGTTGGATACTACCTTGGTGAATGATATGGTACAGTCTCTCTTGGATATGTACGACGCCAGCGGCGAGCTTCCGTTATGGCCCTTATCGGCAGGCGAGACCGGGACCATGATCGGTTATCACTCCACATCGATTATAGCGGACGCTTATTTAAAAGGTATTCGCGGATATGACGCAGAACACGCTCTCGAAGCGATGAAGATCTCCGCTGAGAAGAATAAGAAAGGAGCGGATTATTATATAAAGGAAGGCTTCATCCCGACGAATATCAAGAAAGAATCGGTTTCCTGCCTATTGGAATTTGCCTACGATGATTGGTGTATCGCACAAATGGCGAAAGCTTTAGGACATATGGATGATTATGAGACCTTCATCAAGCGCTCCCAGAATTTCATCAACGTATTCGACGGTAGTACCCGGTTCTTCCGGGGCAAACGGCAGGATGGGAATTGGGAGACTCCTTTCGATCCATTCGCCATCGGACGTTCCTATACGGAGGCTACGGCCTGGCAATATCGTTTCTTTACCCCGCATGACGTATATGGATTGACCCAGTTGTTCGGAGGCCGGGAGGCGTTCATCGCTGATCTGGATAGCTTATTTATGGTTACCTCCGAGGTAGTCGGCGATCTGGTAGACGTTACCGGATTGGTCGGTCAATACGCGCATGGCAACGAGCCTAGCCACCACATGGCTTACCTATATAGCTATGTGGGCCAGCCTTGGAAGACACAGGAATGGACCCGTCGCTTGCTGGACGAGATGTACCAGCCGACTCCCGAGGGGATTATCGGCAACGAGGATTGCGGGCAGATGTCCGCTTGGTACCTGTTGAGCAGCCTTGGTTTCTACTCCGTTTGTCCGGGTAGCAACCAGTTTATCCTGACTACGCCGCTTTTTGACAAAGCGACCGTGAAACTCGGAAACGGAAAGATACTTACGATCACGGCAAACCAATCGGAAAAGAATAAATACATCACGAGCGTATCGCTGAATGGAAAAGAGATTAAGCATTGCTATATCACATACGACCAGTTGATGCAAGGAGGTACACTGGACTTTACGCTCTCGGCGACACCGGACAAGCGTTGGGGAACCGCTCCCGAGTACGCTCCCTATTCCTATACGGAGCAACCTACCGTCTCTATCCCTTACATAGCGAATGATCTGGATTTATTTGAAGGTGAGATTACGGCGGAACTAAAATCCACGACACCCGAGGCGGTTATCCATTACACGCTTGACGGATCGGAACCGGATGAGAACGCTCCGGTATACAGCGAGCCATTCGTCTTAAAAGAGACCACGATCATCAAGGCCAAAGGATATAAAAAGGGATTCGTACCCAGCCGTACGTACTCGATCCAAGCGACAAAAGCCGTATTACGCCCCGCATTATCCATACAGCCTACGAAGCATGGGGTAGCTTATACTTATTACGAAGGAGAGTTCCAATGGGTAGCCGATCTGCAAAAGGCGAAGGTGGTCGAGACCGGAACAATACCTGAGCCTTCCATCCTGAACGCTAAATTGCCGGATCATTTCGGTTATATCTTCACCGGATATATATACGCCCCAGAAGATGGAGTCTATGAGTTCAGTACCCGCTCGGATGACGGTAGCGTCCTCTATATCGGCAAAGAAAAGGTAGTGGACAATGATGCCTCCCACGCCGCCATCGACGCGACGGGACGCATCCCCTTACAAAAAGGCTACCACCCCTTCGCCTTGCATTATTTCGAGGATTACGAGGGTGAGTACCTAGGCTGGAGCTGGCGTACGCCAAGCATGTCCAAACTAGACGCGATCCCAACAGAGAACCTTTATATAAATTGATAATATTAAATACTGAATCATATGAGAAGAACAACTCTATCCGTGCTATCCGCCTTAGCCATCCTGCTATCCGGCATGATCGTTCCGGAGGCCGCGGCACAAAGTCGCCGAGACAAAGAACAAACGTATGTACTAGAGAAACCTTACGAGGTCAAGAAACTAGTCCCTCCTACCGGAAAGAAAATAAAGAACGTGATCCTCATGATCGGCGACGGCATGAGCCTTATGCACATGTACTCCGCTTGGACCGCCAACCGGGGTAAGCTCTGGCTGGACAACTCCCAATACACCGGCCTCTCGAAAACCTATTGCGCCAACCGCCTCATCACCGACTCCGGAGCCGGAGGTACCGCACTGGCCACCGGCCATAAAACGAACTACCATATGGTAGGCGTAGACCCGGCAGGCAAACCCTTGGAATCTCTGGCTACCTTGGCGAACAAGAAAGGCCTGTCAAGCGGCATCGCCGTTACCTGTCGCCTATGGGACGCTACGCCCGCCGACTTCTGCTGCCACAATACGGATCGCGACGCCGAGGCCGAGATCGTAGCGGATTACGTGAACTGTGGCGTCGATTACGTATTCGGCGGCGGCTCCAAGCTATTCGAGAACCGTGCGGACGGTCGCGATTTGTTCAAGGAATTAAGGGAGAAAGGTTACCAGACTCCCCGTAGCTGGGAGGAACTGGCGAAAATTCAAAAAGGCAAGGTATTCTGCGTTACCGATACCGTAGATACCCCGCTTCCCGCCGAGCGAGGCGATCTCTTGGCTCGTGCCTCGATGAAAGCGATCGATCTGCTGGGACAAAACCCGGAAGGTTTCTTCCTGATGGTAGAGGGCTCCCAATTGGATGATTACGGACATTTCAACGATATCGACCTGTTGATGCAAGAGACACATGATTTCGACCGTACGATCGGACGTATCTTCGAATGGGCCGCCCAAGACGGTGAGACATTGGTTGTCGTAACTGCCGATCACGAGACCGGTGGCCTTACCTTGGTGGACGGGGATCTGAACGAGGGCCGTATCGTCTGTAAATTCTCCACCGGTAGCCACAGCGGTGTCATGGTTCCCGTTTACGCTTTCGGCCCGGGCGCCGAGAACTTCACGGGTATCTTCGAGAATACGGATATCTTCTGGAAGATCAAAAAGCTCCTGAATCTATAATCAAACAGTATTCATCCGATGGAGAGTATAACAGGCCGCTATCCCGCTAGTCAAGTACCGCAATCCTCCCGGTCGGGTACCGCAGTACCCCTGCCCAAGTACCGCAGTACTTTGGCTGAGAGGACAGCAGTACTTGACTAGCAGTACTACGGTACCCGACCGGGAGGACCGTGTTCACCGACTGAGGCGCACCTTCTCCCTCTCTCCCCCAATAAAAATATCATAAGGAATGACAACAAGACGAAACTTCTTAAAGCAATCCCTTCTCGCAGCAGGTGCGGCCTCCGTTCCCGCCGGGAACCTTTTAGCGCAAGAGAAAATGGAAGAGAAACGACCCAAGTACAATCTTCCTTACAAGAACACCTACCTGAAGGAACCCTTCGTGACCGAGAATGAGTTCCGGACAGCGAGACCGGAGACCATCACGCCCGGAACCTTCGAGGAGGCCAAGCAAATCCTCCCGGACCCGACTTGGAGCGGACACGAGAAGGAAATCGAGATGTACTGGAAGGCTTGGCAAATCGGCATCGGCAACATCAAGGCCCCTGAACCAGATTCCGGTTTCGTATGCAGTTACCTCGATGTCGCCTACAACGGCAATATCTTCATGTGGGACTCCGCCTTCATGATGATGTTCGCCCGTTTCGGTACCCGCTTCTTCCCCTTCCAACGTACGTTAGATAATTTTTACGCCAAACAACATCCGGACGGTTTCATCTGCCGGGAGATCAAGGCGGACGGAGCGGACTGTTTCGAGCGTTACGATCCGACCAGCACCGGACCGAATATCCTCCCTTGGAGCGAGATCGTCTATTATAAGCAGTTCGGCGATATGGACCGCCTACACAAGATATTCCCCGCCCTTTGCGCTTATTATAAATGGTTGAAGCTAAACCATACGTGGCGCAACGGTACGTATTGGACCAGCGGTTGGGGTACCGGCATGGACAACATGCCCCGGGTGGAACCGAAATACAATCCGATATACAGCCACGGCCATATGATCTGGCTGGACGTTTGCTTGCAACAATACTTCACCGCCGGGCATCTGCTTGAGATGGGTTTCTATCTGGAGCGTTGGCAGGAGATCGAGGAGTTCGAGGACGAGCAGAAGATGCTAAAGAAGTATATCAACGAGAACCTATGGGACGAGAAGGAGCATTTCCTTTTCGATCAATACGCCGACGGAAGCCTTTCCTCCACCAAGGGAATCTACGCATACTGGGCCTTATTGACCGATGTCCTATCCAAGGAACGCATGGACGCTTTCGTGGCCGAGCTGGATAACAAGGAGACATTCAACCGCCTGCACCGCGTCCCTTCCCTTGCCGCCAACCATCCTAAATACAAGGATAACGGCCGCTACTGGCAGGGTGGCGTATGGCCGGGAGCGAATTATATGGTGATTACCGGCCTATTGCAACAAGGCTACCGTAAATTGGCTTACGAGATCGCACGCAACCATTACGATAACGTCCTAAAGGTGTATAAGAATACCGGTACGTTCTGGGAATACTACGCTCCGGAGCATGAGGAGCCGGGCTTCATGGCTCGCCCGAATTTCGTGGGCTGGGGCGGACTGGCACCGATCTCCGGCTTGATCGAGCAAATCTTCGGCATCCGCTCCAATGTGTACGAGAAGAAATTGACCGTAGACGTGAACTTGACGGAGGCTTATGGTATCGACCGTTATCCTTTCGGCCTCGACGGTCTGGTAGCGATCAAAGTCAAGGCCCGTTCTTCCGCTACCCAAGAGCCGCAGGTAGAAATTACCAGCGACGTCCCCTTGGAACTAACCGTCCTTTGGGGCGACAAACAGAAGACGGCTAACGTAAAACCCGGCACGCGAACCATATAAAACAGTAAATCCATCAAACATCCAGTTGTAGAGACGGGGCGTGCCCCGTCTCTACAACTAGACTCAAAAAACAATTAGTATATGAAACAGATTCTATCCTTATTTATCACCTCCCTCGCCCTCTGTACGGCTTGCTCCTCCCCGAAGGGATCGGACACAGTTCAAGTGGCGGAGACAACCACGGAGCAGACGATTCAGAAAGCCTCCTCCGCAATTCATTACAACGCCTTCTCGCACAATGATTACTGGCGGGAGAGACCTCTGCTGGACGCCTTGTCCTTCCGCTTCAACTGCGTGGAGGCCGATCTGTGGCTGATCGATGACGAGCTATACGTTTCCCATGACCGCCCGGAACCCAATCCGGCCATTACCTTCGAGAACCTATACCTCAAGCCGCTCGTGGCCCGCATACAAGCGAATGGAGGTAAGGTCTATCCCGATAGCGATCGTCCTTTCTACCTGATGGTGGATTGCAAGGCACAAGGCGAAGAGATGTACAAGCTATTAAAGAAACAGATGGAACCTTACAAGGAATATTTCTGTTCCGTCGATAACGGCGAATATAAAGAAGGTGCCGTCCTCTTCTTCCTTTCCGGCGACCGTCCGAAGAACAGCCTGCCGAAAGAGAACAGCCGCTTCACCTTCCTCGACGGACAAATAAAGGATCTGGGACAGGGCATCCCTGCTTCCCTCGCTCCGGTCATAAGCGATAATTACTCCGATTTCTTCACATGGAAAGGCGAAGGTGAGATGCCCGCCGACCAACTACAGAAGATGCGTGAGATCATCCGGAAAGTCCACGATGAGGGAAAACTATTCCGTTGGTGGGGCGCCCCGGATACCGAGCAGTTCAAACGCTTCTTCATCAAAGAAGGCGTAGACTTGGTAGGTGCCGATGACCTGAATGGGTTATACAACGTATTGAACGAGCGTTAAACGAGAAAATTACAATAGGCATTATAAGGTTGTTACAATGGGCATTCTAGCATCTTTACAACAGGCATCGTAACAGCCTTACAATGCCCATCATAGTTTTAACATATCACAACTGCTTTTATTCCAACCAAGGCTGGGGATTCAGCTTCGTCTTTTCCTTCCACAACTGGAAATGGAGGATCGTGGAGTTACCGTCCTCCGGGTCTGAATAGATCCTTCCGATCGCTTGACGGGTAGAGACCCGGTCGCCCGCTTTTACATAGACCTGACTCAGATTGCTATAAACCGTCAAGTAGTTACCATGACGAACGATTACGGAATTATTGTACCCCGGCACCACGAACACACGTGTAACCTCCCCATTAAATACCGCACGGGCATCCGCCCCGGGTGAGGTCTGGATATCGATACCGCTATTGCTGGTACGAACATATTTCAACTCCTGATGCTGTTGCTCGCCGAATGTAGCGACGATCGTATGTCTTCCGGCCACCGGATACGGCAAACGTCCCCGGTTATTGGCGAAGTTATCGGACAATTGCTTCTCCGATTTTGTCATCGCATAGCCCCCTTTCGTATCCGCCACACGTTCCTCACGGATCGGCTCGTTCTTACTTTCCGGTACGGGTTTACCCTTTGCGGCGGCTTGTTCACGGGCACGGCGCTCACGTTCGGCACGTTCACGGGCGGCTTTCGCCTCAGCCTCGGCACGGGCGATCTCCTCCGCGATCTGCTTCTCTATCTGTCGGTTTAAAGCCTCGGCTTGACGACGCTTCTTTTGGAGATCCGCCTTCAAATCCTTTTGTCTCTTATTCAATAGCTGGACTTCCTCTTTCTGAGAAGCTTCCTCGCTTTCTAATTTCTTACTCTCTTCCTGACGAGTCCCTAAAAGAGCACGCTTCTCGGCACGGGTCTTCTCCATCTCGGCCTGCTTGCTACTGATCTCAGCCTGCTTTTCAATGATATCATTCGCTTGTCGCTTCTGCCAATCCGCGTATTCCCGCAAATACCGCATACGCCGCATGGATTGAGAGAAACTCTCGGCGGATAGGATAAACAACAATTTATCTTGCGAACTATGGCGTTTATAAAGCCCTCGCATCGATTTACCGTAATTCGTCTGCTTATCGCCCAGTTCCCGTTTTAAGGCGCGCAACTGGCCTTGGATATTCAAGATATCTTTCTCGATCTCATCCAGCTCTTGATTCAATAAACTGATGACTTTCTTACGGGAAAGAATTTGTTTGGAGAGTAGATTCAAACGGTTCAGGGAAGTTTTAGCAGTCTGGGCCGTCTCTTGTAATAATTTATTCGTCTCCTCGATATCGGCCAACGCCTCCTTGCGCTGCTGCTCCAACTGACGGACAGCGGCGGATTTCTGACCGTAAACCACGGTAGATAAAGACAATGCCAATAGAACGATCCAGACGTACCTCATGATAGATTATTGATTCAGATTCGTAATCGTTTTCAATACTTGCGCAAAGGTAATACGTTTATATTTAGAAGGAACCGAAAAATCCAACTTGAGCGGCTCGTCCAGTTGGATACGGGAGTAATGGATCTTCACCCCACCCTCGGGATTCCCGTTCTTCAACACCTGCACATCCATCAACATCGGGAACGGCTGCCGGTCCACCAAACGAAAATCCTCGTACAGCCATTGCAAGGCATAGCGATCGGAAGGGTCTGTCACATAGGTAGAGAGAAGTTTCTCCTCGCCATCCGCCTTAAAGGTATAGAAAAGCCCCATGGCATCCTTTGTCTTGATCTCGGCAACCGGACCTTCTTGATTCAACTTAAAACGATTATAGTGCTTGCGGGAAACACCTTGCTCCCCCGGAATAAACAGATGATTCGTGAAAAGAGCCTGCAAATTATAGAAGTTGAACTCGATCGGAGTCTGCCCTTGCAAATTGGAATAATTCTCGATCATATAGCGTTTATTCATGCGGTCTACCACTTTGATCGTATCCCGGCTCAACTCGATACGGAAGATCTCGATCCCGAGAAAAGGTTGTACCGACAGTTGGAAAGCACTATCCTTGACCATCTTCATATCCACCCTCGAGCTCATTTGCTTACCGGGGATATCCAGATCCACGTTCAAACGGGCTGTTAAGGTACGAAACTGGAAGGATTGATCCTCCACCGACTGGAAGAACTCATTATGAGCCTTCACGCTAGCGGATTCCACCGTCCCGACTTTCTTGGACGATTTACAGCCTGTCAACATCGAAAGTAAAAGACCTCCACATAACAGGAAGGTCAAGAAATAGTCTCTTTTCATTTCGCGTTCTCGTCTTCTATATATTGTTGCTCGGCGATCTTACGGTTCAAGATCTCGGAATCCTTCCCCATCTCTTTCGCCTTTTTCCATTGCTCCACCGCTTTTTCCTTATCACCGTTCATGAAAAGGATGTCCCCATAATGATCCACGAGTTCGGCGCTCTTTGTCTTATCTTTCTCCAAAGCGCTCTCGATATAGATTTTCGCCAAGGTATAGTTTCCTTGTACGAAGAAGATCCAAGCGTAGGTATCCAGATACGTGGCGTTGTCCGGTTCCAGCTTGATACATTGGGCGCTCATACGCTCCGCCTTTTTCAAGTCTTTCTTCTCCAAAGAAAGGAAGTAACTGTAGTTGTTCAGTACGACCACGTTCTTGTCATTATACTTCAACGCCTCATCGTACGCTTTATAAGCTTGATCCAATTGCCCCATCTGGTAATAAATATCACCGATCTGGCCGTAGAAATCCGATTTCAGCGGCAGGTTCTCCTTCGGAATGATATTCAAGCCCGCATAATAGGTATTCAAGGCTTCTTGATATTTCTGTTGTTGGTAGTAAGCGATACCCAGATAAAAGTAATATTCCGGCGACTCGGGGAAAAGCTCCCTGCAAGCCGTACAAATACGGATGACCTCCGGGATATCCTCCCCTTTCAAAGCCAGATTCAGCAATTGCTGCCAAGCCCCGGCGTTACCCGGTTCCATCTCTGTTACCAACTGGAACTGGAATTTCGCCTCTTCTGTCTTTCCTTGGGCCATCAAGAGACCGCCATACATCAGTTTTAAGTCGATATCCTCCGGATGTTGCTCCAAAAGAGTTTGGAATAAATGGTTTGCGTTCTCAGTTCCTTGCTTCGTTTGTTGCAGTTTCAAGATATACCGGGAAAGGATGTTCACTTTCGTCTCCACGTCCAGCTTCTCGTTTACCAAAGCGCTGCGGATTTGTTGCTCGGCGGCCTCCTTATCCCCTTTCGCCTCGTAGTAATTGGCCATAGAGACGATATAATAAGGGTCGGTCGGATCAATCTCATTCGCTTTTTGATAGCAAGCCAAAGCCTTGTCCATCTCCCCGTTTTCCAAATGAAGATCGCCCAATACGATCTGGTAACGGGCCTCCATAGGATATTTAGCCGCAAGCTTCTCGATCTCCTTGAAAGCCTCTTCCGGTTTCTCCAACTGGACGTACAGTTTGTATTTCTGCATGGAGATCGCCTCGTTCATACCCATAACCGACTCCAACGCGTCATAAGCCTCGATCGCTTTCCCGATCTCGCCGGCTTGCGTCAAGGCATCGGCCAGATAATAATTCAGCTCCTCCTTCTCCGGATAATCACGAACCAATTCCTCGTACTCCTCGGCGGCTTCGCCATACATACCCAGATTCCGGGTGATAGACGCCAATGCCATTTTATACGTGAAATTATCCTTGCTGTTGGCCACGGCACTTTTCAACATCTCGACCGCTTTCTCCGGACGGTTCAACTGTACATAAAAAGAAGAAAGCTCATACAAGACCGGAGCCGCCGTAGAGTCAATCTCCAAGCAATGGTTGAAGGCATCATAAGCGGCGTCGAATTTCCCGGCGTTCTTCAAGTTCAAGCCCTCATAAAAGAAGTAATCGAATTTACGTTGATCCTTCTCCGTTTCTGTAGCACCAGCCGGGAGCACAGCGACCAACGAGAGGAAAGAGATGAGATATATCAGTTGCTTAAACATCCTATTATTCTTGTTAACCTTATTATTCTTATTCTTTTCCGGTATGACCGAATCCCCCGGCTCCCCGCTCGGTATCATCCAACGTCTCCACGGGCTCCCAATCCACATGGCTATGAGCGGCTATAACCATTTGGCAGATACGCTCACCATCATTCACCGTAAAAGGCTCGGAAGATAGATTCACGAGAATGATACCGATCTCCCCCCGATAATCGGCGTCGATCGTACCCGGCGTATTCAGCAGGGTTATCCCATGCTTTAAAGCCAGCCCGCTACGAGGACGCATCTGGGCCTCATAGCCTTCCGGCAGCGAGATATAAAGTCCGGTCGGGATTAATTTACGTTCCAACGGTTTCAACACAACCGATTCCGACAAATTCGCCCGGATATCCATCCCGGCAGATAAAGGAGTCGCATAACCCGGTAGCGGGTGATGCGATTTATTGATAATTCTTACTTTCATATATTATCTTATTTTCTTTATTCCCGAACGGAGACTATTCGGATTACACCGAGTGCTCCAAAACGAAGCGATAAAGACCATATCATCATCTATATAATAAATAACCTTATAATTCTTATGAACAACCAAACTGCGATACTCTCGTTCAAGCCCTCTCAAAGCAGGTTCAATCTTACCTAAACGAGGGAAAACAGACAGCCGCTCATTTGTTCTCTGCACTTCGTCCACAAAACGAATCACGGCCTTTTCCCCAAAAGCAAGAAAACCAAACGATATCGCTTCCTTAAACAACACCTTAGCCTCATCAAGCCAAACTACTTGCATAAGAACGGATATTCATTTCTTAGCTCTTGAAAGACTTTCTCGCTCGGGGTAAAACGTCCAGCGACACGATCCTCTTCAGCCCTCCCTAGACTTTCTTTCAATTGAGCGATCGAATGAGGTAATGCCGGTACATCTCCAAACAAACTATCAGAAACCTCTTGTCTTTCTTGAAACCTTACTTTTACTTTTCTTACGGCATCAAGAATCGCTTCCATAAGCTCCTCATTACCTAAGGCACTCATGGTTTCCTCTATATATACATATTTCAATTCATTTACTGTCATACTTCTTAATAGGTTCTAATCCTTGATCTCCACAAAGGTAATGAATTAACTAATTAACCCAATCCCCGTTCTCTTTTATTAACTGAACTAAACGTTCTACAGCGTCTTCCTCGGGGATATTTTTGAGAACACATTCCTTACCTTTATACAGGCTGATTTGTCCACGTCCGGCACCCACATAACCATAGTCGGCATCGGCCATCTCGCCGGGGCCGTTTACGATACAGCCCATGATACCGATCTTCAAGCCTTTTAAATGGGAAGTAGCCTCCTTGATACGGGCGATCGTTGTTTGCAGGTCGTACAAGGTACGTCCGCAACTCGGACAAGAGATATATTCCGTCTTACTGATACGGGTTCTTGTAGCCTGCAAGATTCCAAACATACAGCGATCCGAGACAACCGCCTCGCATCCCTCATTATGCAGCATCAAGCCATCCCCGAAACCATCCAGCAAAAGCGTACCGAAATCGGCGGCGGATTTCAGTTGCAACAACTCCACATCCGTCTCCCGGAAATCACGATGCAAGACAACCGGCACGTCACAACCCGCCATCAGTAATTTATGCATAGCCGCACGTTGCGAGCCAACCCCATTCCGATGATGCGTACTTAATAAGACCACCACGGTCTTATCCGCTTTCAAGATCTCCAACATACGATCCGTAAGATCCATATACGTCAGACGGATAAACTTAAGCGGACAATCGTAATCCTTTAACTCCTCCGCCTCCGAGGCGATGAAGCAAGGAAAAGCATTCGGACGCTCTTTCCAGAAATGAGCGTCTACCAATAAACGGAAATTATCCGGCAAATTATCCGGATCCTCCTTTCCTATATATATATAGTCCGGCAAGGACAAATAATCAAACTCAAAATCCCCGTTACTGCGATCGGAGATCACGACCGGCGGGAAAGTACCTCCGATACCCTCCACCACACGGCTTATACGACGGCTTGTCGCCACCGTATCGAAACCGGGAGCCATGGAAGCCTCGATAGGACGATGATTTTCCCGTTCCCTAATATAATCCACCAATTTACGCGCTACCGGCATTTCCGCCTCGGGGTCCTCACTCAAGGAAACCCGGATCGTATCGCCGATACCGTCACATAGAAGCGTACCGATTCCGACAGCGCTCTTGATACGCCCGTCCTCACCGTCACCCGCCTCCGTTACCCCAAGGTGCAAGGGGTAATGCATATTCTCGGCCTCCATCGTACGAACCAACAACCGCACGGTCCTTACCATGACAACGGTATTGGAAGCCTTAATCGAAATAACCACATCCGGGAAATTCTCCTCCCGGCAAATGCGGAGAAACTCCATACAACTCGCTACCATCCCCTCAGGCGTATCACCATAACGGCTCATGATACGATCGGAGAGCGAGCCATGATTCACACCGATACGAATAGCGGTGCCATGTGCCTTACAAATATTCAAGAAAGGGACGAACCGCTCACGGATCTTCTCGATCTCGGCGGCATATTCCTCATCCGTATATTCAAGATGGCTGAATGTCTTTACCTTATCTACATAGTTTCCCGGATTGATACGTACCTTTTCCACCTCACCGGCGGCGGCATCAGCCGCTCTAGGATTAAAATGGATATCAGCGACCAAAGGAGTCGTATACCCTTGCTCATTCAATTGTTTACGAATCTCGCCCAAGTTTCGGGCTTCCCGTTCCCCCTGTGCCGTAAAACGCACATACTCAGCTCCCGCCTCGATCATACGGATCGCTTGAGCTACCGCCGCCTCCGTATCCATCGTTGATACATTAGCCATGGATTGAATACGGATAGGATTCTCACCTCCCATGGGTGTGTCACCGATTTGGGCAACGGATGATTTACGGCGGTTGTAATTAAAGTAAGCCATTGTTAATTGAAAATTGAGAATTGAAAATTGAAAATGAGTGTTGAGAATTGAGAACTAAGGAGAGACTTTCTCCTTAATTTTCAATTCTCAACTTTCAATTTTCAATTAATTAGTTTTGTATTTAAAAGAAACCTTAGCCAACTCCTCGTTAGCCTTCACGATTTTCTTCTTTAAATCCTCCTTATAAGCGGATAGCTTCTCCTGAAGTTGCTCGTCGCCGACGGCAAGCATCTGCACCGCAAGGATACCAGCGTTCAAAGCGCCATTGATACCGACAGTAGCCACAGGGATTCCCGGAGGCATCTGTACGATAGCCAACAAGGCATCCATACCGTCCAGCGTAGAGTTGATAGGCACGCCGATCACGGGAACCGTCGTCATGGAAGCGATCACACCGCAAAGATGAGCGGCCATTCCGGCAGCGGCGATGATAACCTTGATTCCACGTCCTTTAGCTCCTTTGGCGAAAGCCTCCACCTCAGCGGGAGTACGGTGCGCAGATAGAGCATGCATCTCGAACGGGATCTCCATCTCATCCAAGAACTTAGCCGCCTTCTCCATAACGGGTAGATCCGAGGTACTACCCATGATAATACTTACAACAGGTGTCATTCTTATTTAGCGATTAATTTTTGATAGTCTTCAGCGGATAATAGTTCCTCCAACTCAGAAGCGTTTGTAAGAGAAATCTTGATTAACCAACCTTTACCGTAAGCGTCTTCATTAACCAATTCAGGAGCGTCTTCCAATTCAGCGTTTACTTCCAAAACCTCTCCGCTAACCGGCATGAAAAGATCGGAAACAGTCTTAACAGCTTCAATCGTACCGAACACCTCTTCTTGAGCGACGGTCTCCCCCTCTGTCGTGATGTCTACATAAACGATCTCGCCTAGCTCACCTTGAGCGTAATCAGTAATACCAACATAAGCTACGTCACCTTCTACACGAATCCACTCATGGTCTTTTGTGTACTTTAAATCTGCAGGAAAATTCATAATTTTAGTGTTTTTATTAGATGAATAAATAGATATAACTCATTAATGAGGCTACAAAGGTACATATAAATCCCAGACAAAACCCCGCATATACCTGCATTGGTGTATGCCTTTTTAAAAAGATACGCGAGGTACCTAATAAACCGGCCACGATCAACACGACTATAAAGGCCCAATAGGGATTTATCATATGAATACGCGCCACTCCCATAATACCGCCCAGTAACCCGCCGATACCAATGGCATGCGCGCTAATCTTCCAAGCGAAGTTGACGCATAAGGCGACTACCAAGGCTACGCAAGCCCCGATCAACATCGCTAACAGCCAAAACGGCATCAGCATCTTATACAGGAAAAAGATACATACCAAGATGGAAGTGATAAAAATCAGATAAGGAACCACCCGCTCCTTTCGGTCGGAAAGCTCTATATCGCCGGCCGCGCCATTTTTCACCAATAAGAAGATGAAAAGCCCGGGAACTATCGCTGTCGAAATAAAGGTGCCTCCAGCAATCAGCAGCTTCACAGGTAACGGGTAAATGGCGAGAAATGTAAACATCAACGCCAACACGATCCCATAGGTTACCATAAGCAACGGATGGAACACGAAGGATATTATATTCGAGAATAGTTTCATACGCTTTTATATTTCTTTTCTCAGACGAGCTACCGGAATCCCCAGTTGCTCCCTGTATTTCGCTACCGTACGCCGGGCGATGACATACCCTTTTTCTTTCAGGATCGTAGCCAACTCCTCATCGGTCAACGGTTTTCGTTTATCTTCGGCATCTACATGTTCTTTCATGATCTTTTTCACCTCACGGGTCGAGATCTCCTCACCGGTATCGGTCTGCATAGACTCGGAGAAAAAGTATTTCAACGGATAAATACCGAAATTCGTTTGCACATATTTACTGTTACTTACCCGGGAAATAGTGGAGATATCATATCCCGCACGCTCCGCTACGTCTTTCAAGATCATGGGATGGAGGGTAGCCTCATCGCCTGTCAGGAAAAAGTCCCGTTGTAAATAGATAATCGCCTCCATGGTACGCTGCAAGGTCTCATTACGTTGCTTGATAGCGTCGATGAACCACTGGGCGGAATCCAACTTTTGTTTCACGAACTGTACGGCATCCCGCCTCTCAGCGGTTTGGTTCGCCTTATTCGCCGTATAATCCTGAAACATCTCGGCATACTCCCGGTTGATACGCATATCCGGTACCCCCCGGTTATTCATGCTCAAGATAAGCTCTCCATTATGCGCTTCCACCACGAAATCCGGGATGATCTGGCTCATCGCCACTTCCATAGAACCACCCCAACTACTTCCGGGTTTCGGATTTAACATAGTAATCTCGTGAATGACCTTCTTTAACGTTTCCTCATCGATATCGAGACCTCGTAAGATCTTATCATAATGTTTGCGGGTGAACTCCTCGAAATATTCGGTCAAAACACGAATCGCCAAATTTGTAACCGAAGTATTCTCCTTCTTATCCAGCTGGATCAACAGACATTCTTTCAAGTCACGGGCACCTACCCCGGCAGGCTCAAAATCTTGGATGATATTCAAGATAGACTCGATCTCCTTCTCATCCACCTCTTGTCCGGCTTGGAAAATCAAATCGTCCGCTATCGCCGAAAGGTCCCGTCTCAAATAACCGTCATCATCGATATTTCCAATGATATACTCCGCTATTTTCATTTGCTTATCCGGTAAATCCCTTAACCCGAGCTGCTGTAACAGAAACTCATTCAAGGATTGGCTTACGGAGAAGGGGACATCCTCTTTCCGTTCCGCACGCTCGGTCATTTCCCGTAGCTTATAATCCGGTATATCGTCTTCCGTTAAATAATCTCCCAAAGAAAGGTCGGTCTCAGTATCAACAGAAGGAATCTCTTCCCCCCCCTCCTCGCTTTCAGTACGTTCAAAATCATCAACAGGCTCTTTTCCTTCCTCCAAGGCAGGGTTATCTTCCAGCTCATGCTTCACACGTTCTTCCAACTCGATCGCGGGAAGCTCCAGAAGCCGTATCAACTGTATCTGCTGAGGGGATAGCTTTTGCTGTAACTTTTGTTGTAACTGTTGCTTTAACATAATCTAAATCATTGCACTGTAAGGGCAGGACAATCACCCGCCCTCTTATTTATCAACATGCAAATATAAGTTTTTAGTTTTAACAGTACAGCTATTAAACTATAATAGTTCTAAACAAGGTGCATGATGGACCCTAGCGACTTTAAAATCCTTCCTTCACGATCCATTTGATCGAGAGGAAGAATCGTTCGATCAAGCGTAATTCTTCCGTTACGATCTCCGCGGAGGCTTGCGTCT
>NZ_QTMJ01000038.1:0-14013 GCF_003635485.1 Parabacteroides sp. AF19-14
ACTTAAAAAAAATATTTTATAATAGTGTTGCGGAATTAAGGTTGCTTGAAAAAGATTGAATAAATGACGGTTTTCTCCATAAGAGAAATGTTTTGAATATGCAAAAATACATAAATTATTGAACATAATAGCATAAAACAAAGAAAAACCTTAATAGCCACCTCGTTAAATGTCGTGGTTACATAACAAATGTTGAGTAAACTAGATTGTATTTACAGCGAATAATCCCTGTAAATCAATTATATATGTTAAATATTTATGTCCTCTATTTCTCTTATGGAGAAAAATAGGAATGCGGCAAGATAAAAGACGGCATGAATGGTTGATATGACAGCCAAAAAAGACATAAATTACTATAATACAGACCAATACATAAGTTGGGATGAACTATGGGTATATCTTGACCTGCCGTAATAACTAAAAAACACACGACGAATGAGTACTCCCATAACCACAAGGGAAGATCTAACTAGAATCCAATGGTTCGCCATGAGCGCTTATAAAAACGAGAAAAAGGCGGAAGAGATGCTCAAAGGCAAGGATGGTCTAGAGTATTTCATACCGAAACACTATGCCGTAAGGGTCTATCACGGAGTGAAATCCAAAAGGCTTGTACCAGTCATCCCGAATCTCGTCTTCGTGCATGCTTCCCGAAAACAGATCACGGATTTCAAAAAAAAATATAATTTCTTACAATTCATGATGTGGGAGAAAAGCACGGGACTGAAATATATCGTGGTGCCGGATAAGCAAATGGAGAGCTTTATCAAGATTGCCTCGCAGTATGAAGAAAACACTATTTATTATAAACCGGAAGAGATTGACATACGGAAAGGTACCCACATATGTATTTACGGTGGCAAGTTCAATGGAGTAAAGGGCGTATTCATGCGGGTGAAAGGAAAACGTCGCCGCCGGGTGGTTGTGATGCTTGAAGGGATTATGGGTATATCGGTAGAAGTTCATCCCGATTTGATTGAAGTCATCAATGATTCCGATTGTGACAAATTTTGAGAGATGACACAAAAAGGAGATGATGAAGTTCCCCTTCCTCGTGGCCTTACACAAATAAAATAATATTTGAATATATGTATTTTTGGATTGTAAATTGTTCACTGGCATTTTTGCTTTGTGTTCTCTGTGCGGGTATCGTCATTCCCCAGATTCTGCTAATCGCTTTCCGTAAGAAATTGTTCGACTTTCCCGATGAGCGGAAGGTACATCATTGTGCGGTGCCCCGATTGGGTGGTATCGCATTCAAGCCGGTAGTGTTTTTCACCATAGCCCTGTTGCTAGGAATCAATATGGTGCTGGGACATTCGGAGATATTGTCCGAAATCGGGAACGACGTGTGCTCTTTGGCTTTTGCTTTCTGCTCCATCATGGTACTATATCTGGTTGGCATGGCCGATGACCTGATCGGTATCCGTTATCGTGCCAAGTTTGTCATCCAGATTCTGTGCGGCGTGATGCTTATTGCCGGTGGGGTATATATCAACAACCTATACGGTGTTCTGGGCATCCATGCGGTGCCGTTATGGTTAGGATATCCCCTGACCATCCTGATCGTGGTCTTCATCATCAATGCCATCAACCTGATTGACGGCATTGACGGGCTGGCTTCCGGGCTATGCAGTATCGCCTGCCTATTTTATGGACTGACTTTCTTTATGCTCCATCAGTATGTTTATGCCATGCTGGCGTTTGCCACATTGGGAGTGTTGGTACCATTCTTCTATTACAATGTTTTCGGGAACGCCAAACACGGAAGGAAGATCTTCATGGGCGACACAGGCAGTTTGACCATCGGCATGATGCTCTGTTTCCTCAGTCTCAAACTGACCATGTGCGGACTAGACGATAATACAGGAAATGTACATCCGATGGTGCTGGCCTTCTCACCCTTGCTGGTTCCATGCTGTGACGTGGTCAGGGTTTACCTGCATCGGGTACGCAACGGAAAGAACCCGTTCCTGCCGGACAAGAACCATATCCACCATAAGCTGCTTGCTCTCGGAATAAAGCAGCGCAATACCATGATCATCATTGTTTCCGTGTCAACTATATTCATACTGCTCAATATTCTTCTGTCCCTTTATCTCAATGTGAACTGGATCGTTTTGGGTGATATATTGATATGGACTCTCGCCAACATCAGGCTGACAAAATCTATCGCACAACTTCAATCGGAACAGAAAACCAACAAATAAAAATCAATAAATATGAAAATCAGATACATTTTATCCTTATTAACCGTGGCCTTTCTATTGGGATCATGTGCCACACCGAAAGTCGCTTATTTCACGGACCTGAAACGGGGTACCGCAGAGCAAGTCTTGAACCCGCTGGAAATCCGGATACGTCCAGAAGACAAGATTTCCATACAGGTCAACAGCAAAGACCCCTTATTAATGAACCTTTTCAACCTTCCGATCATATCCCGACAGATTGGTACGACATCAGGTACATCCAATAGTCAGGGAATATCAGGATATACAATAAATAAGGATGGGGATATTGATTTTCCTGTGCTGGGACATATCCATGTGGCAGGAATGACACGCGCGGAGATCGCCTCGTATATAAAAGAGGAATTGGTTTCAAAGAATCTCGTGAAAGACCCCGTTGTTACAGTGGAGTTTATGAACCTGACCGTTTCAGTGTTGGGCGAGGTTGCCACCCCCGGACGTTTCAATATCGAAAAGGACAAGCTGACACTTTTGGAGGCCTTAAGCATGGCCGGGGACCTTACCGTCTATGGGAAACGGGAAAACGTGCTGGTACAACGGGAGGAAAACGGGAAAAAAACCCTGTATCAGGTCAACCTGAATTCGGGATATGACCTTTATGCCTCTCCTGTGTATTATTTGCAGCAGAACGATATCGTTTATGTGGAACCCAACTCAATGAAAGCACGGCAGGCGACCGTCAACGGCAATAACGTCCGCTCAGCCTCTTTCTGGATGTCATTGGCCTCGTTGCTGACGACCATTACCGTGTTGATTGTAAAATAATATAGAATCAGATATGATGACCGTAAATCAAAAGAATATAAAACCGGGGCAGCAGGATGATTTCCTGCGAATACAGGACCTGTTATACCTGTGCCTCGCAAGATGGAAGTGGTTCGTCTTGTCTTTAGCGGTAACGATCGGTGCCGCTACTGCCTATCTGTTACGCACTCCTGCCGTATATACACGTACCGCTTCGGTATTGATCAAAGAGGATTCCAAAGGCAAGTCGGTCTCCTCGGATTTGGAATCCTTCTCGGAGTTCGGGCTGTTTCAATCCGGTACAAATGTGAATAACGAACTCATCACCTTTCGATCACCGTCTTTAATGACCGAAGTGGTTAAACGGTTGCGTCTGGATATGAATTACTTCGTTCGGGGAAAATTCCACCGTCAGGTAGCCTATGGACTGACATTACCGGTGGATGTAACGATAAATGACTTGCCTGAGAATGAATCAGCCGGTTTTACGTTGGAAATACAGCCGGACGGTACGTTATACCTATCCGACTTTATACGTAACGGGACAGATCTTGAAGAAAAGGACGTAAAGGGAAGCTTGCTCGACTCCATCACTACGCCATTGGGAAAAATCATTATCCATACAACACCCAATTACGTGAAAGGCGAGGCATATACATTATATGTAGGCAAATCCAGTCTGTATAACGCCGTCAACTCCTGCTCGTCCAATCTGTCCGTTTCATTGAACAGCGAGAAAGCGTCAGTCATAGACTTGTCATTCAAGGATAACTCCACACAGCGGGCAGAAGATGTATTGAGCATGTTGATTTCCGTTTATAACGAGAATTGGGTGAAGGACAAAAACCAGATCGCTGTCAGCACCTCAATGTTCATCAACGAGCGTCTGGGCGTAATCGAACGGGAACTGGGAAATGTGGACGAGGATATCTCCTCTTACAAGTCAGAACATCTGTTGCCCGACGTGCAGGCGGCATCGAGTATGTATATGGCTCAAAGCAGTGCGGCCAACGCGCAGATCCTGTCCCTGAACAACCAGCTTTATATGACCCGTTACATCCGGAACTATTTAGCCAACGATGCCAACCGTACCCAACTGCTTCCGGCCAACTCCGGCATTGAAAGCGCCAATATTGAATCGCAGATTGCCGAATACAACAAGCAACTGTTGCAGCGCAACAGTCTGGTTGCGAACAGCAGCACGGAAAATCCGCTGGTCGTGGATATGGATCAGGCTCTGGCATCCATGCGTGGGGCGATAATCAGATCTATCGACAATCAGATAGTGACCTTGAATTCGCAGATAAAAAGTTTGCGGCAGACGGAGCAACAGACGACATCACGTATAGCGGCCAACCCAACACAGGCCAAGTACCTGCTTTCGGTGGAGCGCCAACAGAAGGTAAAGGAAGCTCTTTACCTATTCCTGTTGCAAAAGCGTGAAGAGAACGAACTCTCACAGGCGTTCACGGCTTATAATACCCGCATTGTTACCCCGCCACACGGCAGCATGTTGCCGACATCCCCTGTGCATAAAAATATCTTTATGGTCGCATTCGCTCTGGGGCTGCTCATTCCGATAGTCATTATCTTCATGCGCGAGAATATGAATACCCGTGTACGGGGAAGGAAAGACCTGGAAAACCTGACTATACCGTTCATCGGTGAAATTCCGCTGTTCACAAGAAAGAAAAAAGGGATATTAGGAAAGAAACCGCAGGAAGTCAAGGCCGTTATCGTCAAGGAGGGCAACCGTGACATCATCAACGAGGCATTCCGCGTATTGCGTACCAACCTGGAATTTATGACCGGCAAGGACAAGACTTCGAATGTCATCATCATGACCTCATTCAATCCGGGCAGCGGCAAATCGTTTCTGACCATGAACATCGCCGTGAGCCTTGCCATCAAAGGAAAAAAAGTGCTGGTAATCGACGGAGACCTGCGCCACGCCTCTGCATCATCCTATATCGACTCTCCTGACAAGGGATTGAGCGACTATCTGGGAGGTCGTATCGATAATCTGGATGAGATCATCGTACCCGATCCGAAACATAAATCTATGGATATACTACCCGTGGGAACGATTCCTCCTAACCCAACGGAATTATTGTTCGACGAGCGGTTAAAGCAGACAATCGATACTGTAAGGGAGCAATATGACTATGTGCTGATCGACTGTCCGCCCGTTGAACTGGTGGCCGACACGCAAATTATTGAGAAACTGGCCGACCGTACCGTTTTCGTAGTTCGTGCAGGATTACTTGAACGGAGTATGCTTGCTGAATTGGAGAAAATCTACGAGGAGAAAAAATACAAGAACATGTCCCTGATCTTGAACGGGACCGAGGGAAGTGGCGGTCGCTATGGATACCGTTATGGCTATCGATATGGTTATCACTACGGTTACGGCTCAGGATACCACTAAGGTTCCGACGGAAAACAGGGTGGGGATAAATGGATGATTATTAATTAAAAAAAATAAAATGTTTTATATAAAAATACTCGTATCATTGTGTGGCCATTCAGGAAACGTATATCGCTGAAAGATAGCGGTATATTCAAGAATTTTACCGACTGTCACTCGCACATTCTGCCGGGTGTGGACGACGGTGTGCAGACGATGGAAGAAGCATTGGAAATACTGCGCCTGTATGAAGAGTTGGGCATAAAATCCGTATGGCTTACACCGCATATCATGGAAGATATGCCCAACACCACACTGCACCTCCGGGAGCGTTACGCTGAACTTCAAGCCACCTATAGCGGTCCGATAAAACTGCATCTGGCCTCAGAGAACATGCTTGACAACCTCTTCGAGGAACGGTTGGAAAAGAACGATCTGCTGCCCTTGGGTGAAAGCGGTGACCATCTACTGGTGGAAACCTCCTACTTTAACCCTCCGATGGGATTGAACAACATTCTGCTCCGCATCAAGGCTAAAGGCTATTATCCCATTCTTGCCCATCCGGAACGGTATGTTTATATGGGTGAGTCGGATTATCAACAATTAAAAGACATGGGAGTGAAGTTTCAGTTCAATCTTCCGTCAATAGCGGGTATGTATGGCAACCGGATTAAGAAAAAAGCCATGCTGCTATTAAAAGAAAAGGCTATTACTCATATAGGAACGGACATTCACAATTACAATATATTTCAAAAGTTCATTTGTACGAGTATTACAAAAAATATACAAAACTGTTTAATTGATAGTCAGACTGTTATAGTTTAAATAGATTATAATTATCGGTTATTAAGACCTGTAGATTCTGTTTAACTTTTTCTCTCTAGGTGGATTTGCATAAAATACATACAAAAAAATCCAACAGGCTGGAATTCAATGGAAATTGTAACAATCGACTTGGAGCAGATACACACAATCTCTCTTTTATCCAAACCAGTCTTAAAATAAATCATTACACCCCTATCAAGCAATAGGCTTGCAACTTCAACATAAAACAACAATCCATATGTCATTAACAAAAGTTTTAGTTACTGGTGGAGCGGGATTCATCGGCTCCAATTTATGTGAGTATTTATTGGCTCACGACTATGATGTAATCTGTTTGGATAATTTTTCCACAGGTAAACCTGAAAACATTTTTCCATTTCTACAACGATATCCGAATAAGTTTAAACTTATCGTAGGAGATATACGGAATCTGAACGATTGTAAGAAAGCTGTAGAAAATGTAGATTACGTTATGCATGAAGGAGCATTAGGCTCAGTTCCACGTTCTATCAAAGATCCTATAACTACAAATGAAACTAATATATCGGGATTCTTAAATATGCTGACAGCCGCTCGCGATGCCAATGTAAAGCGTTTTATATATGCAGCAAGTTCTTCTACATATGGAGACAGTCAGTCTCTTCCCAAAGTAGAAGATGTGATTGGTAAACCGCTTTCGCCTTATGCCATAACAAAGTATGTAAACGAGCTTTACGCCGATGTGTTTGCCAAAACCTATGGAATGGAATGTATCGGCTTACGATATTTCAATGTTTTCGGTCGTCGTCAAGATCCATTCGGGGCATATGCTGCGGTGATTCCTTTGTTCGTTAAGAAATTCATGGCTCATGAGAGTCCTGTCATTAACGGAGATGGTGAATATAGCCGCGATTTTACTTATATAGACAATGTGATTCAAATGAACATGCTGGCTATGACCACGACAAATCCGAATGCAACCAACCAAGTATACAATACTGCTTTCGGAGAACGCACCACATTAAACCAGTTGGTCGGTTACTTGAAAGAATTTTTGAGTGAATTTGACCCCGAAATTGCCAACGTGAAAATAATTCATGGTCCCAACCGCTTGGGGGATATTCCCCATTCCTTGGCATGTATTGATAAAGCAAAATCCCTTTTAGGTTACAATCCTCAATACAGTATGCGTGACGGTTTGAAAGAGGCTGTCAAATGGTATTGGAAGAATATTTAAAGTAATAATAACAGATGAAATTATGAATGAAACTAAAATTTGCGTAATTGGTCTTGGTTACGTAGGGCTCCCTTTGGCTCGTCTTTTCTCGACAAAGTATAAAACGATAGGTTTTGACATGAACCAAGCTCGTGTGACTGCTTTGATGGCAGGTCATGATGCGACACTCGAAGTGTCAGATGAACTACTCCAATCTGCCCTTGCCAATGGTTTTAAGTGTACTGCCAATATAGAGGAAATCCGTGATTACAATTTTTATGTAGTTGCCGTTCCCACTCCGGTAGACAAAAACAACAATCCGGATTTGACTCCGCTTTACGGTGCCAGCACAACTGTTGGTAAGGTAATCTCCAAAGGGGATATTGTGGTGTATGAATCTACTGTTTATCCAGGTGTTACAGAAGACGAATGTATCCCGGTTGTGGAAAAAGTGTCCGGATTGAAATTTAATGAAGATTTCTTTGCTGGCTATAGCCCTGAACGTATAAATCCGGGAGATAAACTTCATACAGTAGAAAAAATCAAAAAGGTTACTTCCGGTTCTACGCCTGAAATAGGTAAGAAAGTAAATGAGGTATATGCTTCTGTAATTACCGCCGGTACACATCTCGCTCCTACGATGAAAGTAGCGGAAGCAGCCAAAGTAATAGAAAACTCACAGCGTGATATCAATATCGCATTTGTGAATGAGCTATCCAAGATATTTACTAAAATGGGCATTGATACACAGGATGTACTGGAAGCAGCTTCTACCAAATGGAATTTCCTGCCATTTAAGCCTGGGCTGGTTGGAGGCCATTGCATTGGAGTTGATCCGTATTATTTGGCTCAATGTGCACAACGTCACGGTTATAATCCTGAGATAATCTTAGCCGGTCGCCGAATGAACGACGGTATGGGGGAATATGTGGCCAACCAAGTTGCGAAATTGATGCTGAAGAAAGGAATACAGGTGCTCAACTCTCATATCCTCATATTAGGGTTTACTTTTAAAGAAAACTGTCCTGATGTGCGGAACACAAAGGTTATAGATATTTACAATGCTTTGCGAGAGTATAACGTACATATCACCGTATATGATCCTTGGGCCAATCCTGATATAGTTATGCGAGAATATGGAATCTCGGTAACGAACCAACATCCTTTGGATAAGAAATTCGATGCGGCAATTATAGCTGTAGCACACGAACAGTTTATAGGCTTTGATGTAAAAACGTTACTAAATGCTCAACACGTCATATTCGATGTTAAAGCTATCTTTGAAAAAAACGTTGTAGATGGTAGACTCTAATCGGATTGTCTCCTTTGACATATTGAAAGGGGGAGGAATTTTATTGGTCATCCTTGGTCATATACAAATCCCTTACATGTTGAAAACCGTTATTTACAGTTTTCACATGCCCCTTTTCTTTTTTGTGTCAGGCTGTTTCTTTCGTCCAATCAGTTTGAGAGAGTTTTTTGCAAAAAAGACCAGACAATTACTGATTCCTTGGGCCTTTTTTGCCTTTTTGTTGTTCGCATATTTGTTCGTTTTGAAACTTAACGAAACTCATAATTGGGCAAAAGCGATCTCGCTCCCTGTAACGAGTATGTTTGATGGTTTTCTCGGTGATGAAAACTCTTTTATTTTATTTCATGTAATTTGGTTTTTAATTTGTTTGTTCGAGGTTTCATTCGTTTATTTATTGATACATAAAATCACCCCTACAATAAAGCATTAACAATCAGCGCATTATGTATATTATTATATGGAGTAGGATATTGGTTAAATGCTAATAACATTGATTTGCCATATTTTATTGACACAACAATGTCTACCTTGATTTATTACCATCTTGGTTTTTGCTTCATGCGGAACAAATGGTACGGCATGAAGGTTTCACCGATATACTCATTATTCTTGCTTATTATCGCCATTGTTTTCATCGTTCTATTTCCCTCTTACGTTGACTTAAAATCAAACAATTTTCCATTGCATCTATTGTTGCTTTCAATGGTTTTTATTATGAATTTTTATTGGTTTATCAATTCATATTTTAATTCGAGAAAGCTGAAACTTATTCCATTGGATAAAATATTGATTTGGTGTGGAATTAACAGTTTGGCATTATTGGGGCTACATATATTATTTGTAGATACATTCTGGATCGTGCGCAATAAGTTACATCTTGTAAACTACAGTTGGACCATATTGGAATTTGCACTCATTGTTGCAATATGCTATTTTGCGACAACCTTAATAAAAAGATACATTCCGTCTGTATTAGGAAGATCATAAGCTTGCTATGAATAAGACATCGTCCGTAAATAATAAAAAAATATTCAAGAATACAGTGGCACTTTATGCACGTATGTTGCTGTCCATGATTGTATCACTATATACATCACGGATCGTGTTAAATGCACTTGGTGTAGATGATTATGGCATTTATGGACTTGTCGGCGGTATTGTTGTCCTATTTAGCTTTTTGAATGTAACGATGAGTGGAGCGACTTCACGCTTTCTTACAGTCGAACTTGCCAAAAATGACCCTCGACAACTCCAACAAACATTCAATACAGCCTTTATATTACATATAGGAATTGCAATTATAGTCTTGTTTTTGGCTGAAACGGTCGGACTTTGGCTGTTATTCGAAAAATTGAACATTCCAGATGAGAGAATGAGTGCAGCTGTTTGGGTGTATCAATTTTCAATAATTTCCTCAATGGTCAGCATCACTCAAGTTCCATACAATGCGACTCTTATTTCGCACGAAAAAATGGACGTGTATGCTATTGTGGAAATTGTTGGATCACTGTTGAAGTTGCTGATCGCTACACTTCTACTTATTACAGTATGTGATAAGCTCATTTTATATGGAGGACTTATGCTCTTATCTTCATTCTTGATTGCAATGACATATCGCATTTATTGCATTAGGCATTATGACGAATGCCGGATTAATTGGGAATGGAATAAGGTTATCGGCCGTTCTCTGTTTAGCTTTTCAGGATGGAATCTTTATTCCAATATTTGCTTTACTACTCGTCAACAGGGAACAAATATGTTGCTTAATATATTTGGCAGTACAGCTGTTAATGCCGCAGCCGGATTGGCAACAACTGTGCAACTGATGATTGAACAAGTATCAACCAATTTGGTAATGGCTTCGAGGCCGCAAATTATAAAGCAATACGCATTGACCGATTTCAATGCCATGATACAATTACTAAAGCAAACTACTTGTTTGGCAAATGTGTTATATCTGTTGGTTGCTATTCCTTTTATCTCTGAAATACATTATGTAATGAATTTATGGCTCGTGGAAGTTCCTCCATATACAATTGAATTCTGTATTTTATTGATAGTCTCAAGCTTCATATCATTGAATAATAATATTATATATATTGGAATACAAGCTGTCGGACGTTTGAAATTTTATTCATTTATGGCGGGGACAGTATCATTATCAGTCATTCCGATACTTTGGTTATTGTTTAGTAAAGGTATCGGCTTGACTTGGGCTTTTGGATTGCCTATAGTGAGCACATTATTGATTTATATCGTTTGCTCATATACACTCCATCATTATGTTGAAGATTTCAAACCGATACGTTTTTTCTTCACAACGATGGTAGTGAATCTTTTCATAAGTATTCCTTCTTTTACCGCAATCCTACTCATACAACATATCTTGGTTGAGTCCTTTACAAGAGTGATTATCGTGGCTCTTAGTTCTTCAATAATATTGGTTGTTCTGTCCTATTATGTGCTATTAGACAAAGAAAATAAGAAAAAAGTAAAAGCATTGATTTTAAACAAATTAAAACGATGAATAAAAACATACTTATAATTACTCCTTTTTTTCCGCCACAGACTCATGCTGCGGTATTTAGGGCATTTAAACTTGTAAAATATCTTAAACGTACAGGTTGGAATCCGATAGTACTGACGGTTAATCGTAATTATCTATATTTAGAAGATCCTGATTTGTTGGACGAAGTCCAAGACGTGCCTATTTATCAAGCCAATTATATAGAACCGACATTGCGCGGCCTTAGAATGTTGCTTGGAGGAGAAGATACTTCACTCAAAGCCATTACAGCCAAAGCAAAAACTATTGGTGCACAGTCAAAAAGCACGGATACAGTCACCTCTAACAAGCAATCTTTATTCGGTAAGTTTTATAAATATATACTAGACCGATGGATTCAAGTTCCCGACCGCTTTAGATTCTGGGAAAGAAGTGCCGTGAGGATGGGACGAAAAATAATTAAAGAACATGATATATCTATCATATATACCACTTGCCTGCCTTTTACCTCAAATAGAATCGGTATGCGACTTAAACATCTAACCGGAGTAAAATGGGTTGCTGATTTCAGGGATCCTACCACATACGCTAAGCGAATGTATTCTGATTATTTTCCTGTTTTTGCCAAGCAAAAGAAAATTGAACAAGATACTTTTAAATACGCTGATGCTATTACTGGTCTGTCGGGAGCATACCTGAATATATTTAATGATTTATATGAGGGACGATACTCAAATAAATCATATTTTATTCCAACTGGAGTAGATGATGATTATTTGCCTTCTTTTCAAAATAGAGAAAAAGAGAATTATATAATATTCGTGGGTGAATACCTCCATGAATATAAAGATAATTTCTTGAAAATATTTGCCGAAGCTGTCAATTCTAAGGAATTAAAAGGCAAGGGTTGCACCCTTAAAATTGTGGGTAATAAGAATATCAATCAAAAACAAACGGAAGAATTTGTCAATGATTTGGGAATCTGTAACAACGTGGAATATATCAATCATGTACCGCAGCGTAAATTGTATGAATTGATAGTTAATGCAAAAGCAGCAGTACTTATTCCCGGACACACGGCTTTATGGTGGACTAATTTCGCAAAAATGGTCGATTATATCGCATTACAAGTGCCTGTATTAGCAATGGTGCCCATGACTAGCGAAGCACGAACCGAATTGATAAAAGCAGGCATAGGTATTTTTATAGATACTCCTCAGCAAGGTGTTACTGTCATCAAACAAGTATTTAGCGAAAAATTTCCAATGACGGCAAACAAAGAATATTGCCGCCGTTACTTGGCATCGCAACAAACAAAATCTTTCATTGATATTTTCCAAAAAATACAATAGAGATGCATATAGCGTTTTTAACTACAGAATATCCGATATTGGGTATGAAATGTGGCGGAATCGGAATTTTTATCAAACATTTGTCTCATCTTATCGTTAAGAGTGAGACTGGTGTGAAGGTATCAGTTGTGTATTGGGGCAATAAGTTTACAGAAACTGTGTGGGACGATGGTATATCTGTGATACCTATAAACCAGCCTCATAAGTCTCCATTTTCTTCTTTTATCAATAGAAGGTATCTAAATAAAAAGTTAAATCTATTAGTGGCAAAGATTGGCATCGACCTCGTTGAATCTATCGACTGGGAGGGACCTTTGGCTTTTTGTAGTTTATCTGTACCAGTAGTTACAAGATTACATGGTTCAAATGTGTATTTCGATCATTTGTCTGGAAACAAAACTCCATGGAACGTACGGCTTATGGAATATAATGCTTTGCGTAATTCTGATGCCTATATAGGAGTTAGCCGACAGGCTCTCGACCTGACGGATAAATTATTCAGTCTGTCTTCGAATAAGAGAAAATGTGTAATATATAATCCTGTGGATATAAACATGCCCCCTCTTTCATCTAGTGACATGAACAAAAATACAATAACGATACTTTATTGGGGGACAATTGTTGAGAAAAAGGGGGTACTTGATTTGCCTCTTATTTTCAACAGGATATGCGAGCAAAACGACAATGTCAAACTCATTCTCATCGGACAGGATGCAGTAGTGAATGGTTCTTCGACATGGGAAAAATGCAAATCTCTCTTTTCAAAGCAATCGATCGGTTGTGTATCGTATTTAGGTCGCTTACCTTATGACAAGACTATGTCATACGCTAACAGTGCCGATATTTGCATATTTCCAAGCCATGCAGAAACTTTCGGTTTGGTCTTACTGGAGGCAATGTTACTGCGGAAGGCAATTGTTTGTTCCGATATCGATTGTTTTCAAGAGATTATAGGAGACAGTAACTGTGTTTGCAAATGCAGGGTGAAACGTATCGATGAATTTGCAGAGGCTTTGCAACGGCTAATCTCGAATCCCATTTATAGGTGTGAACAAGCCGACAGGGCTTATCTAAATGCAACTGCTAGATTCAACACCAACGAGATAGTGGCACAAAACATCGAATTTTACAATCGAGTTATAAGAGATAGCTCCAAACATCATGTAGAAGAATCCTACCTCAACTGCTTTATTAGAAAATTTAAACGGACTTTTTATTTATAAAATCACATATTCATACGAAGGGGAGTTAAGGCTTTTTTTGTATTGCCATCTTGAAGAAAGTCAAACATTTCAGTACAACTACGTAAAATATAGAAATGCTTCATTATAGTGAAATTTCTGATAGAGTATAATTCCTAAACGAAGTGATTAATTTCTTAACCTCAAATCCGCAACTAAGCTCTTCAGCGTCCTTCTTGCGT
>NZ_QTMJ01000039.1:0-387 GCF_003635485.1 Parabacteroides sp. AF19-14
TTGTGCCTTGACCGTTGCGGTCTTGATGAAATCAGGAAGAAAGCCTTTTACCGTGTGACACCGGACTATTCCATTTCAATGCTGCACGAATGGAGAAAAGACTGCACAAACATCCGTTACCTCGCGGAAGCCACACCGGACACGGCAGACTATATAAACGGACTGCTGCGGATGCACGCTGTGGATGAAATCATACTATACACCGTTCCTTTCATATCCGGAAGCGGACGACATTTTTTTAAGTCGGCTCTGCCAGAGCAACACTGGACGCTTTCCTCTTTGAAAAGTTTTCCCAACGGTGTATGCCGCATTATCTACATCCTTGATAAAAAAGCAAGATAGCCAAAATGTGCGGCAAGCATACATTTTTATTTTCAAGAATAGAAT
>NZ_QTMJ01000039.1:397-10869 GCF_003635485.1 Parabacteroides sp. AF19-14
CTATTTTCAGGAATAGAATAAATGTTCCGATTACAAACAATTTAAGTCGGAGATAATTTGTCCTTGTGAAAAAATACTGAATTTTATACCTCTGAAATCCAGCACTTTGTAAAATTGAGTGTTGGATTTTTTATTTTCTGCCGCGTTTTTTGCCAATTATATTCATGTGCGCACGCAGAAAACAAAGTGTAATTTTCAAAATTGACAGAACCATGAATTATTTCTTGCTGGCGGAAACCGACTTTTTCCGCCTGATAAACGAAGCCGGCGACTGCAATATGGAAACGGCATACACGGCTTTCGCCACCCAAGTGATCGAACTGTGCAACGGCGGCATGGACATGAACCTTACCGTCATCGCGCTTGCCTACATCGAAATCGAGTTGCAGCACCATCCCGTACGTAATCTGTCAGAAGAAAAAAGAGAGATTGCCGCCTACGTCAGCAAGGCTCTGTCTTTCGTAAGAAAGATGCAGAAATTCCTTGCCACGCCCCAAGTGCCACCACTAATATCCGCCAACAACGCAACAGAAACCACCGCCAGCCTTCTTCAATGGACGGGCAATGCCATCGACCTCGTGGAACTTATCTACGGCATAGACGTGATGGGCTGCATCAACAACGGCAATATGCCGCTCAAACAGCTCGCCCCACTTCTCTATAAGATATTCGGGGTTGATTCTAAAGACTGCTACCGCTTCTACACTGATATCAAACGCCGGAAGAACGAAAGCCGCACCTACTTCCTTGACAAAATGCAGGAAAAACTGAACGAGAAGATGCTCCGTGACGAAGAGATGGAGCGTATGAGAAGATAGACTAAGAATCCCTAAAGAATAACGGGCGGAGCAAGTTTGATACTTTGTTCCGCCCGCTTTCATTGCCTCACGTCAGCCCGGTTATTTCTGCTGTAACAGGTGTTTCAGATTGTCGTCGTTGGCAATCCGCTCCAGTTCCTCCTGAACAATCTGCTTGACTTCCTCCTTGATGCGCCTGTAATTCGCCTGCACCGTTTCCTTCATGTGGTCGTTGCCATCCTCGTCCGTGAAGTCGGTAATGACGGGTATCTTCTTGTAGGCTTTTTCCTCGCGTTTCACCTTCTCTGCATCCACGACAATCTCGCAGTGAAAAATCTTCTGTTCAATGCGCTCGTTGAAGTTATCGGACACAGAACCGACAAACATTCCCTGCGTCAAGCCGGAAATCTTGCTGGGCGGGATAAGCGCGTCCATCTGCGTATTGATAGAGGTGGAAACGTCCTGCCGGTTGATGGAAATGGACTGCCGTTTCTGCAAGACCTTTCCGAAGCGTTCGGATAGCGTCTTGGCGGTTTCACCCACCACCTGCCCGGAGAAGATATTACCGACGGTGTTCATCACGACTTTAGCTTCCTTATCGCCATAGTCGCGCACCAACTGGCTGAAATCCTGAAAGCCCAGACACACGGCAACCTTGTTGCTTCGTGCGGTGGCAATAAGGTTGTCCAGCCCCTTGAAATATATCGTCGGTAGTTCATCTATAATGACCGACGACTTCAGCATCCCCTTCTTGTTGATGAGCTTTACGATACGGGAGTTATACAGACCGAGAGCCGCACCATAAATATTCTGACGGTCGGGATTGTTACCCACGCACAGGATTTTCGGCTCTTCGGGATTGTTGATATCCAGCGTAAACTCGCTGTCCGACATTACCCAATAGAGTTGCGGGGAAATCATGCGCGAGAGCGGAATTTTCGCCGATGCTATCTGCCCTTGAAGCTGCTCAGCCGCCCCACCGAGCCAAGCATCCATGAATGGTGAGAGGTAGTTTTCAAGTTCGGGATATGAAGAAAGAATCGGGAAAATATCCTCGTAACGGCGGTTCAGGAACTCAATGGCATGGGGAAACGTGCAATACTTACCACCCTTATAGATTTTGAGATACCATATAATACTGGCAAACAAGATAATAGGTGATTCCACGAAGAAGTCACCCTGCTTCTGCACCCACGTTTTATTGAGATTGAGCATAATCGTGTACGCACTCTCGTAAGCGTCTGTAATATCCTCCATGAAATCCGGGTGAATGGGATTGCACCGATGAGAGCGTCGCGGGTCGTCGAAGTTGATCACATAGAACTTCGGCTTTACCTTGTAGCCGTCCGGGTGGTTCAGCAAATGGTTGTAGGCAATAGTAGATAGGTCGGGATACTTGAAATCGTAGATGTATTGACTAAAGCCCTTTTCAATCTGTTGCTTGATAAAATTGTTTACCACGGCATAGGACTTGCCGCTGCCCGGCGTACCCAACACGATGGACGCACGGAAGGGATTAACTACATTGATCCAACCGTTGTTCCAGCGTTTCCTGTAATAGAAACGTGTCGGCAGATTGACCGAATACTCACTTTCTATGAGCCGTGTTTCCTGCATGAAACTCTCGTTCTCGTTGTTGAATACATCGTCCATGAGGTTGTGCTTCAACAGGCGGCTCATCCACAGACCACCCATCAACAGGCAGACATAGCCCGTTCCAATGGTAAGGACATACAGTCCCGTCACCGCTTCAAGCGGCAGCGGCAGGGGCAGCAACCACCAGTTCAGGAAAAACAGCACGAACCCGACGGCAAATGCTGTCCAGATTCTCCCCCAAGTGATTTTCTCACCCTTGACACCCTTCGTACCCAGACAGGACAAGGCAAGCAAAAGGACGGAAAACAGCTTCGTGTAGAGAATGGAATGGAACAGCCCCGCCGTGCGGTCGAAGTTCAGAAGGATTTTGTCCACCACGCCGATGTTCACGCCCCACAGCCGGATGGCTTCGTAGCAGAACCAGTACACGTTCATGACCACTAAAATGATACTCACGGCACGCAGAAAATCCATGATTTTCGCCAATGCCCTCAAATCGTCTTCTTGTTGTGACATACATTGATTTTTTAATTGTTGATACTCTGATTACATACCCAAGCCCTTGCGTTTTTTCTTCTTTTTGCGCTTCATCGCCCGGATGAAGGCTTCCTCTTCAGCGTCCACTGCCGGACCTTCGGGGGCAAACAGGTTCATGCCGCTGGAATGGCTTTCGTATTCCCCTCCGGAATATCCTTGCCTGTTCTCCAGTTCCTCCACCGGAACGGAGAGCGGAATCGGCGGCTGTCCGGCATAAGGCAGCGTGAAGTGTTCCTGCAAGGCGTTGGCAGAAAGTTCCTTGCCCATGCGTGAGCCGTTTAACACGCAGCCCGTGCGGTGGTCGATGAACGTGGCTCCATAGATGCGCCCTTCCTCCGTGTAGCGTAGCACGGTGTCGATGCCCTTCCTTTTGAGCGTGGCAACAAACTTCTCCTTGTCATACGTGCCTTCCAGCACGGAAAAGACGGTGCGTTTCGTCATGTCAGCAAGTTTCCTGTCCTTAATCTCCTGCTTGGAACGGGCAAACTTCTTCTGTACGGCTTCATAGCCGACGGACTTCCCGAACAGTGAGGACTTGAAAGGATTACCGACCTTGTTACCCTTATCGTCCGTGACGGAATAGACCAGCCCGTGATACTCACGTCCGCGCACATTGCCATGCGCTTCCTCCACCGTCATATTATATAAGGAAAGAAGGGCGCGGTATTCGCCCATCGTCTGAAACTTGTATCTGCGGTTCAGTTCTCTAATCAGATTCCCCGCCTGCTTCTTCACGTCGCCCGCAGAAGCGTCCACTTTGCGCAGCGGCGTATCAAGACGGCGGTTCTTGCGTTCCGCGTCGTGCAGCCCGTATTTCCGTTCCAGTTCGCGTGTTATCTGCTTGCTCCGGTAAAAGTTATTCCGGGTGTCTATGCTCCTGCCTTCCTCGTCCACCCTGACCGTCACAATATGCAGATGGTGGCGGTCGATGTCCTCATGCTTGAAAACGAGATACGGCTGGTTGCCGAACCCCATCTTCTCCAGATACTCCCGTGCGATGTCCTGAAGTTCTGTGTCCGTCAAAATATCGTCGGGATGCGGATTGAGCGAGATATGCACCACCGGTTTCTTCACCTTCGACCGCACGGGCATCAGAGCGAGAAAGTCCTCCATAGCCCGGTGGATATCCACCGTCCCCGAACCGTCATTGTAGATGCGGTTGGTTGTCAGAAGCCGCCCTTTCGCCTCGTTGATCTTTTCCCCGTTGTAGGCAAGTGCGCCGTACAACGAGTTTCCTACACTGATTTTTGCGACCATTTTTCCTGCATCTCTCTTGAAAGTTCCACAATCCGGCGGCTCAGTTTCACGAGTTCGACGGTCTGTTGCTCCAGCTTGTAGAGCAACGCCATCGCCTTTTTCTCGGAAAAATGCAGCCTCAGTTCCTTCACGACTTGGTTGTAGTTCGTGCCTATCGCGCGGAACTGCGCATGAAAATCGGACAGTTTGGTGTAGTAATCCACCAGCGTCTTGTCCACTTTCAGCACTTTGAACGGCTGCCCGAAGAAGTGCGCTTTCAGGAAGACCGACTTGGCGTAAACGCCCGACTTCTCGAACATGGAGAGGAAACGGTTGTGTTCCTCCTCGCTGAAACGGACGGTGTAGCGGAACACCGCCGGATCGAGTTTGGGATTTCTCCCGCCTTTGTTTCTTCTTTTTTCACTCATATTACTTTGGATTTAGCGGTTTGACGGCATAAGCCGCCGCTTCGAGGCACAGCACCGCAGGTTTGAGAGGCTTCCCGACTTCGGAGGGTAAGCCCGCCCCCCTGCAAGGGCAAGGCGTTTTCGTGGCTGCTCAAAATATTTTGAGCGGCTGAAAACATACCTTGCTATGTTCAGGTGAACATAAAAATCCGTCGGGGACGGATTGGGGGAATGCCTTTCAAACCCCGGGCTGCGCCACCTGCGGCGAACCCTGCCGTTCGGGTGCAAAGTTACGCCCTTAACGCGGTATCGGACAGAGGCTTGACCCGGACAATCAGTGCCAACCGGCGCAACGTGCTGCCACTTGCCGGAGAAGTGATACAGATTCAAAAATATCCTTGTTTATTTGCAGCATGATTCAAGAAACGAACGATTTGAAGATATGGAAAAAGGAACTTTCAGATACCCGGCAAACCGCTTCGGCGGATATTTGCCAAACCGAATATCCGAACCGTCGGATACCCGGTTTTCCAGTGACGTGGTGATTCACGGATTCAATGACTTCATGACGCAATGCCGTCATTCACCGGTTATCCGAATCCCGGCTTCGCCATTGAAGCGGATACGTGACGGACCGCCCGGATAATGATTCACGGACGCGGATATGTATGTCACCGCTTCCGTACAGGAACAGGAAAACAATTTATCAACCATTAAAAGCAATAGAACCATGAGTAATGAAATCTTCGTTGCATTCGCAACACAAAAGGGAGGTATTGGAAAATCGACCGTCACGGCTCTTGCCGCCAGCTACCTCCACAACGTGCAAGGTCACAATGTCGCCGTCATAGATTGCGACGCCCCGCAACACAGCATCCACGGACTGCGTGAACGTGAAACGAAACTTATCGACGAGAGCCTCTATTTCAAGGCACTCGCGTGTGACCACTTCCGCAAAATAAAAAAGAACGCCTATCCGGTCATTGCAAGCGACGCCCTCAACGCCCTTGACGATGCCGAAAGGATGCTTGCCGAAGAAGATGCGAAACCGGACATCGTGTTCTTCGATATGCCGGGAACGCTGAAAAGCAACGGTGTGGTAAAGACCCTCTCACAGATGGATTACATCTTCGCGCCCATGAGTGCCGACCGCTTTGTCGTGGAAAGCACCCTGCAATTCGCCGTGATGTTCCGTGACAACCTCATGACGACGGGGCAGGCGAAAACAAAAGGGCTGTACCTGTTCTGGACGATGGTGGACGGCAGGGAGAAGAACGGGCTGTACGACCTGTATGAAGATGTGATTGCCGAAATGGGGTTGTCGGTGTTGTCCACCCGCCTGCCCGACAGCAAGAAGTTCCGGCGTGACCTCTCGGAAGAGCGCAAGAGCGTATTCCGCTCTACCATCTTCCCGATGGATGTGTCCCTTCTGAAAGGGAGCGGTATCCGTGAGTTCTCGGAAGAAATCAGCCGTATCATCAAACCTCAATGAGCATGGGCAGCAGGAAAGTGAACACCGAAGGCATTGACGAGGAACTGTTGATAGCCTCCATCGGCAGGCGCAAGCAGGACGGGACTCTGTACCGCGCACAGGAGCCGCCCGTGCCTGCCCCCGAAGAAGAGAGCGTCCCGGAAACGGAACCACCGCCCACGGCATCCCCGTCAAGGGAGAAGGTGCAGAAAGACATCGCCCGCCGCAAACGGCAAGAGGACGACTATTCCGGTCTGTTCCTCCGCCGCAACGAGATAAAGACACGCCAGTGCGTCTATATCAGCCGGGACGTACACAGCAAGATTCTTAAAATCGTGAATGACATCGCCGGACGGGAAATCTCGGTAGGCGGCTACGTGGACACCGTGCTGCGCCAACATCTGGAACAGCACAAGGAGAAAATAAACGAACTGTACAAGAAACAACGTGAAGACTTAATTTGAATATGAACACCTTTGGTCGTGTTCTTGAAAGTCTTGGTCTTACTGTTCTTGGCAGAAGAATAAGCCACGACGAAAGTAGCCTTACTGACATCAATTCCAACGTAGGTCATAGTCTTAACAATTTATTGAGACAACATCTATACATCTTGAACCACCATTGCGAATGCGGGGTCAAAAGCCCATTGAACTATCCGGTTTCTGATGTAAAAGTGTGGGGGCAGAACATATTCTACGGTCTTTTTGACTAATGGATACTCGGTCTTATTCCACACTTTGATGTTGAATGTTTATGCAAAAGTATAAAGAGTAAATAATATACAATGGATATGAATCAGGAAAAGAATCAGAAAAACAGAAGTCCGCACCATGACGGCGGAGGTTTGCTTGCCCAAGTGCAGGCGAGTGTGGAAATCCTGTCGCCCGTGCCGGTAGGCGGCAAATGCAGAGAAAAGGACTATGAACGGCTTTTCATCCGTGAACCCGAAGTAAAGGCACGCGAGGGGAAGATGGCATACGTGCGCCCGGAGTATCACGACCGCATCATGCGCATAACCCGTGTAATCGGGCATGACAGGCTTTCGCTGTCCGCCTACATCGACCATGTGCTTACACACCACTTCAACCAGTGCGAAGAGGCGATAAAGAGCCTTTACGCCCGGAATTACGACGCAGTATTTTAATCATCAAAAAGAAAAAGAAATGAGAAGAAAAAAGAATGATTATCGTGCCTTCCTGAAAAAATCAGGTTTCAAGGCAAGGGAAGGGAAACAAGTGTCCATCAGCAAAGAGACCCATGACAAGGTTGCCATGATTGTCCGCTGGCTGGGTGATGGTGAAGTCACAATGGCCGACTTCACTGAGAACGTGGTAAGCGAGTTTCTCCGTACACACCGTGACGAACTGAACCGTATGTTAAACGCAGTCCCCAGAGTAGAATTATGAACATGACTGACATTCTCCTGACCGTATCGGTCGGCTGCAACCTGTGGTTCCTGTTCCTGCTGCTCTACGACCGCATCATGGAAACGAGATTCGTCCGCTTCCTTAAAGGCATTGCCGGGTTTTGGCGGTCATTGGGCGGCACGGAGGTGAAGCAGGAAACGGCACGGGAAACACCTCCCGGAGAAACATCGGACATCATCGGCAGGAGCCATTTCAAGATGGCATCAACCCGGACAACCGCTGCCATACTGACGCAAGAAGCCGCCACTTCGAAAAAAGGCATTGAGCTGTCGGAGGAAGAGGCTACTTTTGACGATGGAAACACGGAAACCGTGTCCCACCCGGCACAAGTCCCGGAGGAAAAACTCGATGAAACCTTCACGAGCATCCCGCCTTCGGAACTGGAGTTCGGGGAGGATGAACCGGAGGACGGAACGCCCGACACACCGAGAGCTACGGGAAGCAGTTTTGACGAGATAGACGATGCGGTCAGGGCAGCCAAGAACCCGGAAGCGACAACGGCAGAACGGGAACGTGCGGCAAAGGTCTTCTCCGATATGGAAGGAACGGAACTGTACGAGAAACTGATGTCCGGCTCGACGGAACTGAGCATCCGTATCAAGGGGCTTATCGAAGTCCGGCTGAAGAAGCCGAAAAAGGAATTTACCGTACCCGACAACATTGACGAGTTCAATATCCGGGACTATGTATAACGGCTAAAAAAGAGTGGAAATGAAAACGTAAGACGGCATCACACCATGCGCACGGCAGTACAAGGTACAGCCAACCCGCAACGGACACACCCAAGTCCGTGGAAACAAACGGGCAACCACTAAACCAAAGTAAAGTAATCAAGTATCAACCGCCCGAAAAAGGACTATCCACCCTTTGGACGGCACAAAAAGAACAGTTTATGAATAAGAACATCAGACAAAAGTTCATCATCTCTGCGGCACTTATGATTGCCGCAACCGCCTCCGCATTTGCGCAGGGAAACGGCATCGCAGGCATCAACGAAGCCACCTCTATGGTGAGTTCGTATTTTGACCCCGGCACGAAACTTATCTATGCCATCGGCGCGGTGGTCGGTCTTATCGGAGGCGTAAAAGTCTATGGCAAGTTTTCATCCGGCGACCCGGATACCTCGAAAACCGCAGCCTCGTGGTTCGGCGCATGTATTTTTTTAATTGTAGCTGCGACTATCCTGCGCTCATTCTTCCTTTAATAAACAATGTATGGCTGAATACCCGATAAACAAGGGTATCGGTCGTCCGGTCGAGTTCAAGGGTCTAAAGGCTCAGTACCTCTTCATCTTCTGCGGAGGCCTGCTGGCACTCTTCATCCTGTTCGTCATCCTCTATATGGTCGGCATCGACCAGTGGATATGTATCGGCTTCGGCGCGGCATCGTCTTCCGTCCTCGTATGGCAGACCTTCGCGCTGAACGCCCGGTACGGCGAACACGGGCTTATGAAATTAGGAGCTATAAGGAGCCATCCCCGATACCTTATCAACCGGCGGCGGATCACCCGATTATTCAAACGGCAACGAAAGGAAGAAACGACATGAGAAATACATCCAAAATGACAACACTGGAAAACAAGTTCCCCCTGCTGGCTGTGGAACATGGCTGCATCATTTCCAAAGACGCCGACATCACGGTGGCTTTTGAGGTGGAACTGCCGGAGCTTTATACCGTGACGGGCGCGGAGTACGAGGCGATACACGGCTGCTGGTGCAAGGCTATCAAGGTACTGCCGGACTTCTGCGTCGTGCATAAGCAGGACTGGTTCATCAAGGAACGCTACAAGCCGGAGTTACAGAAAGACGACATGAGTTTCTTGAGCCGTTCATTTGAACGACACTTCAACGAGCGTCCGTACCTGAAACACTCCTGCTACCTCTACCTGACCAAGACGACAAAGGAGCGTAACCGGATGCAGAGCAATTTCAGCACGCTGTGCCGTGGGCATATCATCCCGAAGGAGCTGGACAAGGAAACCGCCGGGAAGTTCATGGAGGCCGCTGAACAGTTCGAGCGCATCATGAACGACAGCGGCTTCGTGAGACTCCGCCGCCTCTCCATCGATGAGATTGTCGGGACGGAGAAGTCCGCCGGGCTGATAGAGCGTTACTTCTCGCTCATGCCTGAAGGCGACACGACCTTGCAGGACATCGACCTCTCGGCAAAGGAAATGCGCATCGGCGACAACCGCCTGTGCCTGCACACCCTCTCCGACGCGGAGGATATGCCCGGAAAGGTGGCTACCGACATCCGCTACGAGAAACTCTCCACCGACCGCTCGGACTGCCGTCTCTCCTTCGCCTCACCCGTGGGGCTGCTGCTCTCCTGCAACCACATCTACAACCAGTATGTGATTATCGACAACAGCGAGGAAAATTTACAGAAGTTCGAGAAGTCCGCGAGGAATATGCAGTCGCTATCCCGATACAGCCGGAGCAACAGCATCAACCGCGAGTGGATAGACCAGTACCTGAACGAAGCCCATTCCTACGGGCTGACATCGGTACGGGCGCACTTCAACGTCATGGCGTGGAGCGATGACACGGAGGAACTGAAACATATCAAGAACGACGTGGGCAGCCAGCTGGCGAGCATGGAGTGCGTGCCGCGCCACAACACCATCGACTGCCCGACGCTCTACTGGGCGGCGATGCCCGGCAACGCGGCGGACTTCCCGGCGGAAGAGAGTTTCCACACCTTCATCGAGCAGGCTGTGTGCCTCTTTACGGAGGAAACTAACTACCGCAGTTCGCTATCGCCCTTCGGTATCAAGATGGTGGACAGGCTAACGGGAAAGCCGCTGCACCTCGACATCTCTGACCTGCCGATGAAGCGGGGCATCACCACCAACCGTAATAATACCCTATATTTTTGCCGTTTTTATATTGTTTGAATTTATATATAAATAGCTGATATTTAGAGATTGTTAGGAAAATGATTTGGCTTTTGATTTGCTATTTTTTCCGATAATCTCTATTTTTGTATGCAAATCGTATGT